>NZ_VTPS01000001.1 GCF_008274215.1 Calorimonas adulescens
AACAGGTGTATGGGTGGAATACAATGGGAGAATTTATGAAACTGTGCCATTTGTTAAGCCAAAAAAGTTTGCTGCCGGTGATAGCCCTAAAGAACCGAATTCACCTTATAGGCCACCTGATTCTCACTACTACAAATATGGCCAGAGTCTCTTTAAACCTGTTACTTTCGAGGAAAGTGATCGCGAGATTCTTGAAATGCTTCAAGAAATCTTCCTTGGTAAATACAAAAAATTTGCCTGATTTTTATAAAGTCTGTTTTATCTTCATTTATCCAATTATGCCGCGAAAGGCCTTGACAGCATTTGGACAGGTATCCTTTTGTCTTCAGGGGCAGTTTAAGGCTGCCCCTCTGCCTTCCGGCGAGGATGGGGGTTTGGGGGCAAAGCCCCCCATATTTTGATTCTTTAAGGTGACATTTTCATGCGATAATTAACCACATTTTGGCCTATTTTTAGGTGACATTTTTAAAAGATATTGACAGTATCTATCCCACGAAAGTAATCTACAGCCAACACTATATCTTCATTTATCCTTTTTCTTAGTTGCTCGACACTGCTAAATTTTATTTCGTCTCGTATATATTTTATAAATTCTACCTCAATTATCTTATCGTATAATTCACCATTTTCATAATCAATTATATAAGTTTCGATGCTCAAAGACTTGTCGGAAAAGGTAGGATTATATCCAATATTGGTCACACTCATATAATATTGTCCGTAAACACAGGTCCTTGTTATATACACACCCTTGCGAGGAATACACAATTCTTCATCTATATCAATATTAGCAGTGGGATAACCTAAAAGTCTCGCCCCATAGTTCATACCTCGTACTACTTTTCCCTTAAGGGAATAATATCTTCCTAAATACTTTGGTATAACATCAACCATTCCCTTTTTAATTAACTCTCTTATATAACTGCTGCTAACTTTTATTCCATCTACCACTACTGGTGATACAATTTCAACATCAAAGCCACATTTTTTGCCAATCTCTCTTAACTTATCCGTATTCCCCTCTCCATTGCGTCCAAACCTGTAGTCGTATCCAACAACGATAATTCCAGCATTCAACGTTTGAATTATAATCTTATCAATAAATTCTTCATAAGTCATTAAAGAAAAATCCTTGTCGAACTTTATCATAACAACAAAATCAATACCGTACTTACTTAAAAGTTCTATTTTTTTTTCGGCATCGGTCAATAATTGAGGAGCTCTTGTTGGATTAATAATTTTTAACGTGTGATCATCAAAAGTAAATAATACAGACTTATATCCATAAAGTTCAGAAAGATTTTTTAATTTGTTTATAAGGACTGCATGACCTAAATGAATCCCATCGAAATTACCTAAGGCAACACCGGTTCTGTTACTGAATTTTAAATTAGAAATATCCCTGATCACTTCCATATTTACTTTTCCTCTCTACTGTAAAAACAATGATATCTTTAATTTATTGCCGTTGAATTTGCCAATACCAATAAATTTTCTATCAATACTATATACCCTTACAAAACTTTCTACATTTATAGGGATCGAAAAAAATTCAATTTGATCTTCACTCAACATGCCACCATTTAATACTGTTTTCAATGCACTGCCTTTGATGACAACCCATGGAAAATTGTGTAATAAAAAATCTAATGGCAGTAATTGATCACTTATATTTATTTCTATCTTGCTAAACAAGTCATCAAATGCTATTGCGTTAGATTTTTCTAATGGCCCATACCTTATCCTTTCGAGATATGAAACATATCCAACGGTACCCAAACTGCACGCAATATCCTCGCATAAAGTTCTAATATATGTTCCGCTTCCACATTTTACCCTGATATATATTTTATCTCCCTCGTAATAAAGGAGATCACATGAATATATTATTACTTTTATAGGTACTAGAGAAAAATGCACCCCTTTTCTCGCAAGATCGTATGCTCTTATGCCATTTAACTTTTTTGCCGAATAAGCAGGTGGCACTTGTTCAATCTGTCCAACAAAATTTTTTAAAGATTCTTTAATTTTCTCCTCGCTTATATCAGGTACACTCATTCGCTTAACTACTTTACCAGTATAATCGGCTGTATCTGTTGCTGTACCTAATTCTATACATGCTACATATTCTTTATCAAAAGAATGGATATAATTATTTAATCGTGTAGCTTTATTTACAAATATTGGTAATATACCGCTTGCAAACGGGTCAAGGGTACCCCCATGACCGACTTTTGCTAATTTAAACATCTTCTTTATTTTTTGTACTACATAATTTGATGAAACTCCTTCAGGTTTGTATACATTCAGAATGCCATTCAAGCCATAAACTCCTCCTACATTCATCTAAAATAACGTTTTTTACAGCATCAAAATTATTATCTATAAAACAACCAGAAGCTTTTTTATGTCCACCCCCTCCAAACTTATTAGCTATTTTATTTACATCAACAAAATCTTTAGAACGCAAACTCACACGGACACCATTATCCTCTATCCTAAACATAACAGCTATTTCTACACTATCAATATTTTTTACATAGTTGATAAATCCTTCACTATCGCTAACAGATGCACCGCAATCTTCCAACATTGCTTTATTTAAGTATATATAACCTATTTTGCCATTTTCGATCACCGAAAGTGTGGATAATACTTTTGATAGTAATTTAACTTTCTCTATACTCATTTTATCAAAGATGATCTCGTTTATTTTTTTAATATCCGCACCACTGGCCAATAAGTCAGCACTGATATTAAGTGTATATGGTGTAACATTATCAAACTTAAATCCGCCTGTATCTGCTATGATAGCAGTTAATAAACAATTTGCTATGTCCTTATCTATCTCCACAGATAAAGATTTAATTATAACATATACGATTTCGGCTGTTGCAGATGCATTTGTATCTACATAATTAAATTTGCTAAACATTACTTTCCCCAAAGGATGATGATCGATGCACAGCGAATTTGGGGCCTTAAAAAATATATTCTTGCTTCTTCCAAGCCTTTCAATATCATTATTATCCAGCGTTATGAATAGATCAGGACTATCATTTTCGCAAATGTCAGGGGATATAATTTCTTCATAATAAGGTAAAAACCTGTAATGAAGAGGTATTTCATCGTCTAATATGACCTTTACGTTTTTCCCAACTCTTTTTAGGGCTATATACAAAGCCAAAGAACTGCCAATACAATCCCCATCAGGCATAATGTGTGTAGATATATATATCTTTTGGGCACTGTTTATGATATTTAAAATATCATTTACTATCATTTTCTTTCTCCTTCAACTCGTCGATAATTTTAGAAATCCGTATGCCGCTTTCTATAGAATCATCAAGAATGAAATTGATTTCTGGAACATGCTTTATCTTCAATCTTTTTGATAATTCCCTTCTAATATATCCACTAGCGTTTTTAAGTCCTTGTAATGTATTAGTTTTAACAACCTCATCTCCATATACGCTTACAAATATTTTCGAATAACTAAAATCATTACTGAGTTTCACCTTAGTAATACTGCACAATTCTGATATTCGTGGATCCTTAAGTTCATTTTTTATTATTATACCTATATCCCTTTTTATTTCTTCCGCGACCCTCTCGTTTTTTATACTCATTTAGATCACCTTTCATCTCATCGTGGGATTTCCTCAAAAGCGTATATTTCTAATATATCTCCTACCTTTATGTCGTTAAAACGCTCAAGGCCAATACCACATTCATAGCCCTGTGCAACCTCCCTGACGTCATCTTTAAATCTCTTTAACGAAGATATCCTATCGTCATTAATAATGGTACCATTTCTTATTATTCTAACTTGAGCATTACGTGTCACTTTACCCTCTAGAACATAACTACCGGCAATCATTCCAGCACCAGGAACCTTAAATACCTGCCTGACTTCAGCCCGTCCTAAAATTATCTCTTCTACTTTTGGCGCAAGCATGCCCTTTATTGCTGCACCAATATCATCCAGTAAATCATATATGACTCTGTAAATTCTTATTTCAACCTTTTCTTTAGTAGCAAGCGTACGCGCTTTAGCATCAGCAGCAACGTTAAAGCCAATAATTATAGCATTAGAAGCAGAGGCTAACATTACATCGGTTTCTGATATTGCCCCTACACCATCGTGAATAATATTAAGATGCACCTCATCATTACTCAGTCGCAAAAGGGATTGTTTTATTGCTTCTAATGAGCCCTGTACGTCGCCCTTAAGTATAATATTAAAATTTTTTATTTTACCTTCTTGGATCTGATTAAATAGTTGGTCAAAAGATAATTTATTGATATTATTATACTGTTGCTGCCTTAATCTATCCTTCCGATAATCAGAAATTGCTTTCGCTATCTTCTCATCAGGAACAACATAAAATTTATCCCCAACATTCGGTACTTCTGATAATCCTAACACACTCACTGGTATTGAGGGGGTAGCTTTTTTAACTCTGCGCCCTTTATCGTCAATCAATGCCCTTACACGGCCAAAACTTGTTCCAGAAATGACGATATCGCCAACTTTTAAAGTACCGCTCTGAACCAGAACGGTTGCAACAGATCCCATGCCTTTATCAAGTCTACTCTCAATTACTACACCACTTGCCCTTTTATTTGGGTTTGCTTTTAACTCAAGGAGATCTGAAAGCAGTAATATCATCTCAAGTAATTCGTTAATTCCCTGTTTTCTTAATGCCGAAACAGGTACAAATATAGTGTCCCCGCCCCATTCTTCCGGGATGAGTCCATATTCTGAAAGTTCTTGTTTCACTCGCTCAGCATTGGCATTTGGCTTATCAATCTTGTTAACAGCAACAATAATCGGGACATTTGCTGCTTTAGCATGATTTATTGCTTCAATTGTCTGTGGCATAACACCATCATCAGCAGCAACGACCAGAATAACTATGTCGGTTATTTGTGCTCCTCTCGCCCTCATCGCAGTAAAAGCTTCATGGCCGGGTGTATCGATAAACACAATTTTCCTATTATTCAGTTCAACAGTATATGCTCCAATATGCTGTGTTATCCCACCAGCTTCACTTGATGTAACATTTGTTTTTCTTATAGCATCTAAAAGTGTTGTCTTTCCATGGTCTACATGTCCCATAACTGTGACAATCGGTGGTCTTGGTTCCATCTGATCTTCTCTGTCTGGCTCTTCAGTAAGATATATAGATTCGATATCCTGCTGTTCCTCTAAAATTACTTCAATATTGTATTTTGCTCCAATCATTGTTGCTGTTTCAAAATCAACGTTACTATTTATGTTGGAGCTAATTCCATGAGAAAGAAGAAATTTTAATATGTCATTTACTTTGATTCCCAAAAGTTCTGATAATTCTTTTATTGATATTGATGATGGAATTTTAATTGTTTTAACTGCTTTCTGCACATTGGAACCTTTTTTCATATCTGTTCCTTTATTTAACTTGTTTTTATAATTATCATGTCCCTTATTTTTTGATCCATCTTCTTCCATATCAATATTCTGTTTAGATACATTGAACAAATCTCTTATCATCTCCACCTCTGTATTTTCTAAAGTACTCATATGATTTTTAACATCTATTCCGAGATCTATTAGATGTTTAATTAGGTCCTTACTGGAAATACCAAGTTCTTTTGATAACTCATAAACCCTTATTTTCCCCAATAATTTCACCCCCGCTTTGCTCTATTAATTTTTTAAGTTTTACTGAAATTCCATAATCTATAATGGAAATTACCGCTACATCTTTATGCTTTCCTAAAAATTTACTCAAAAAATACTTAGTGCCAAATTCAATGCACGGGACATTATTATATAAACTCCAACGTTCAATATATTTTTTTATCTTATTTGAAGCATCGGAAGTATATACAACTAAAAATACCCTGCCGCCTTTGCTTAAATTCTTAAATGCTTTAAACCCTATTTTAATCTTATTTGCTTTATACATAAGCCCAATATAATTATATACCCTATCCATCATCTTGTACTGTCAATACCCTCTCCAATTCCCTATAAATATCTTCAGGAATTTTTATTCCAAGATGCTTCTCAAGTTTGTTGTCTTTAATTACTGCTTTAATGCAATTCTTATTGTGACATACATAAGCGCCTTTCCCTGAAACTTTACCAGTACTGTCAATTACAGCAGTCCCATCCGATGCTCTTCTTACTATTCTAATAAGCTCTTTTTTGGGGAACATTTGCTGACAATTTATACACATACGCATTGGTATCTTTCTCATATTTCTTTTCCACCCTCATTCTCTATATCAGTACCATTAATATCGATTTTCCATCCTGTTAATTTTGCAGCCAACCTGGCATTTTGGCCTTCCTTCCCAATAGCAAGTGATAGCTGATGAGAAGGGACCAAGACTCTTGCAATTTTCTCTACATTGTTTATATCCACAGACAGGACCCTTGCTGGGCTTAAAGCCGCAGCTATATATTCTTTTATGTCAGAGCTCCATTTAATAATATCTATTTTCTCTCCTTTTAACTCATCGACAATTGCCTGTACCCTGTTGCCTTTGAATCCAACACATGCACCAACACCATCCACATTCTTATCATTAGAATGTACTGCAATTTTTGTTCTTGAACCAGCTTCTCTTGCAATACTTTTTATTTCTACAGTTCCATCATAAATTTCAGGTACTTCCTGCTCAAATAATCGCTTTACCAAGCCTGGATGTGTCCTGGAAACGACTATCTGTGGTCCTTTAGTTGTCTTTTTTACTTCCATAACATAGAGCTTTATTCTATCTCCGGGTCTCAAAGTTTCATTGGGTAACTTTTCTGTCAACGGCATTGTTGTTTCGGCATTCCCAAGATCAATCAATACACTTTTTTTATCTATCCTTTCCACTATTCCGGTTACAATATCATTTTCTTTATTAATAAAATATTTATACATCATTTCTCTTTCTGCTTCTCTTATCCTTTGAATGACCACCTGTTTTGCTGTTTGTGCTGCTATCCTACCAAAGCTCTTAGGTGTAATCTCAATTCTAACTATATCTCCACATTTTAACCGTGGGTCTATCTTATGAGCATCCTGTATAGAAATCTCAGTATTTTCATCATTAACCTCTTCAACTACTACTTTTTCAACAAATGTACAAACTTTACCAGACTCCCTATCTATTTCAATTCTTACATTTTGGGCAGTGCCAAAATTTTTTTTATAAGCAGATATTAGAGCAGTTTCTATTGCTTCAAACATTATTTCCTTAGATATACCTTTTTCTTTTTCAATTTCATTTAAAGCAGACATTAAATTTTCATCCATTTAATTCCTTTTCCTCCTAAAATTTAAATTTAAGCTTAATTTTATCAATATCGTTCATATTAATTTTCTCGATGTTACTGCCAACTTTTAAATAAATATTCTTACTTTCAAAATCATAAATTGTTCCTTCAACGATCTCTTTGTTATTCAACCTTATTATGACATTATCATTTATGTGAATCCGGATATCATCCTCATCTTTTAATTCTCTCTCCAATCCAGCAGATGAAACCTCCAGTATATATTGTTGCGGTATGGGATCTCTAATGTCAAGTTCTCTGCTTATAACATTACTTACTTGCTCGCAATCTTCAATAGTTATTCCACCTTTCTTATCAATACAGAACCGTAGAACCCAAACTTTTCCTTCTCTTACATACTCTATTTTTACAAGCTTATATCCCATTCCCTCAATTATACTTTTGGAAAACTCTGATACAGTGTTAATAATTTGACTTTTCCCCATATAAGTATCACTTCCATAATTAATTAAATATAAATATTAAAGAGTGGGTTTCCCCACTCTCCTGTAGTCATACCTCTTATGATAATTTTAACATATTACGACGGGTTGTTCAAGACATAATATGGAGTTGTTAAAGCTATTTTTCAACCAAAAATAATTTTTATAATCCACCAAATAAGGACAACTGGTTCGTCTTTTGTAAATCTTTAAATATTTCATGACGATCCAAAAGTTCAATAACGGTTTTAGATACTTTTGTCCTGATTCTGAAGTCTTCAATAGACAAAAACTTTCCGTCATTTCTGGCTTTAATTATATTTTGTGAAGCCGTAATTCCTATTCCTGGTATGGAGTTGAATGGCAAAAGTATTCCTTCATCTTTTATAATAAATTTGGTGGCATCCGATTCATACAAGTCCACTGGTAAAAATCTTATGCCTCTTTTATACATTTCAAGAATTACTTCTAATACTGTATAAAACCCCTTTTCTTTTGCAGTAGCCTTGTTCCCAATTTTAGATAATTCATTCATTTTTTCAATAATATGTTCTTCGCTACTAAGGGCTATGTCGGCATCAAAATCATCACCCCGGATTGTAAAATAGGTAGCATAGAATTCCTTTGGATAGTGTACCTTATAATAGGCAATTCTAAAAGCCATTATAACATAAGCACATGCATGTGCCTTTGGAAACATATATTTAATTTTTTTGCATGATTCTATAAACCAATCTGGTATATTATGGGCTTTCATTGTCTCAACATCAGAATCTGATAAACCCTTCCCTTTACGTACATTTTCCATTATTTTAAAAGCAACTAATGGCTCAACGCCAGCTTTAATAAGATAGAGCATTATATCGTCTCTTGTACAAATAACTTCTTTAAGGGTTGCTTTACCGCTTTTAATTATATCCTGTGCATTGTTAAGCCAGACATCGGTGCCATGTGACAATCCACTAATCCTAACCAATTCGGCAAAGGTTTTAGGTTTTGTTTCCTCTAACATTTGCCTAACGAATTTTGTTCCAAATTCTGGCAGAGCAATTGTACCCACAGTAGTATCAAAATCAGCACCATTTAAACCAAGGGCCTTGATATCCGAAAATATTGCCATTGTCTCCTTGTCATCTAAAGGTATGGTTTTAGGATCAACACCAGTCAGATCCTGCAACATGCGAAGCATAGTAGGATCGTCGTGACCTAAAATATCCAGTTTTAGTAACCTGCCACTAATAGAATGATAATCAAAATGTGTTGTTATAATATCAGAATTTTTGTCATCTGCAGGATGTTGAATAGGAGTAAATTCATATATTTCCTTATCGTTAGGTACAATCATAACACCGCCAGGATGCTGCCCCGTTGTTCTTTTTATACCGGTAAGCCCACTTACAAGCCTTTTAATTTCAGCATTCCTTAAGGTTATATTCTTTTTATCCATATACCCTCTTATATACCCGTAGGCTGTTTTTTCTGCCATAGTTCCTATAGTGCCAGCTCTAAATACATGCCCCTTGCCAAAGAGTCTTTCAGTGTATTTATGTGCTTTAGGTTGATATTCCCCTGAAAAATTAAGATCTATATCAGGTTCCTTTTCACCATTAAAACCTAAAAAAACTTCAAATGGTATATCAAAACCGTTCTTATTAAGTTTATGCCCACACGAAGGACAGTCTTTATCAGGAAGATCTACTCCTGTATCAATATCTGCATAATTAGGAAATTCAACATATTTACACTCTGGACAAATATAATGAGGCGGTAAAGGATTAACCTCTGTTATACCACTAAAAGTAGCTACTAAAGATGAACCCACAGAGCCTCTAGAGCCAACAAGGTAACCATCGCTCAAAGATTGATTTACAAGCTTTTCAGCAATAATATACAGTACAGCATACCCATTATTAATTATAGAATTTAACTCTTTTTCTAATCTGTTTTTAACGATGTCAGGCAAGGGGTCACCATATACTTCAACAGCTTTTTTATAAACCTTCGCTATTAACTCTTGTTCTGCACCCTCAATTACAGGCGGAAATGTTCCATCAGGTATTGGTTTTATACCATCTTCAATCATATCTGCGATCTTATTTGTATTCTCAACTACAACCTCATAAGCGATATCTTTTCCTAAGTAGGTAAATTCATCAAGCATCTCTTCAGTGGTTTTGAAATAAAGCCCAGAATCATTATCTGCTCTCTCAAAGCCATTCTCTGTTAAAATAATTTTTCTTAACACTTCATCCTCTGGATTTACAAAATGTGCATCTCCGGTTGCTACAACCAATTTGTTATGGTGTTTACCAATTTCATATATTGTCCTATTTATCTCTTTTAGTTCATCAATATCACGAACCTTTTTTTCTTCAACTAGAAAAATATTGTTTTTAATTGGCATTATCTCTAAAAAATCATATAATTGTAAAATACGCTCTAACTCATTGTCTTCAACCTTATTTTGTACTGCCTGAAATACCTCTCCTGCCTCACAGGCTGAGCCTATCAGAATATTATTTTTATATTTATAAAGTAGGCTTTTTGGTATTCTTGGTTTTCTATGAAAATAATTTAAGTGTGCTTCCGATATAAGCCTGTACAAATCTTTGATGCCTTCTTGATTTTTAACCAATATAGTACAATGGTACATAGGAAGGCTGTTAACATCATTTGCTGCAGAATATATGTTATTAATATCTCTCAGATTTTTAACACTATTTTCCATCATTGTTCTGAGACATTTCACAAAAATATGTGCGGTTGCTTCTGCATCATCAGATGCCCTATGGTGATTTTCTAAAGTTACATTTAAGTATTTTGTCAATGTATCTAGTTTATAGTTTTTCAAACCTGGAAATAATATCCTAGTCAATGTAAGGGTGTCAATTATTATATTACTTAGCTCAACATGATGTTTTTGGGCAGCATTTTTTAAAAAAGATATGTCAAAATTTGCATTGTGTGCAACAATAGGGGTATCTTCTGAAAAATCTTTAAACATCTTTATAGCATCTTTTATTGAAGGGGCATTTTTCACCATATCATTACTTATACCTGTTAATTTCGTGATGTTAACAGGTATTGCTTTTGAAGGTTTTACAAAAATATCAAAACGTGCAACAATTTCATAATTTTTAACTTTTACTGCCCCAATTTCAATAATTTCGTCATTATTTGATGACAGACCAGTAGTTTCAATATCCACAACTGTAAATTCTGAATCTAATGGGGTATCATCAGCATTAGGGATAACTTTACCTGTATCATCCACAATGTAAGCTTCAACTCCATACAATATCTTAATACCATATTTTGCAGATGCATTATACGCATCAGGGTATGATTGAACAACTCCGTGGTCTGTTATGGCAATTGCCCTATGCCCCCATTCTTTTGCTTTTTTAATATAGTCCTCTGCTGAACTCACGGCATCCATCGCACTCATCTGTGTATGAAGATGTAATTCTACTCGTTTGATTTCAGCATTATCAGTCCTCTCACTATGCTCATATTTATTAATATCGTAGACAATCATTACTATATCATTTTCATATCTATCAAACTGTATATCACCTCTTATAAGCAACCACTCACCAGTTTTTATCTCTGTTAAACAGTCTTTACCAGAACAATAGTATTTACAGCTTATTGAATCAGTATAATCTGTAACATCAAACTTATACATGATTTTACTGCTATTTAATTTCCTTTCCTCGATGCATAAAACTTTGCCAGCAATTGTTGCTCTACCAGAATCATGTGATATTTCACAAATTTTTTTAGGAGATGTATTAATAACCTTTCCAACAAGCATTTTATTACTGGTTTTAACCAAATCTAGATTATTGGATGAATCATCAGATGCAATTAACTGGTTAATCAATTTCATTTCATCATCAAATATCTGATTCTCAAATGGTCTTTCTGAAAGGAATATATTGACAATTGCGTCTATATCAAGCTCTTCCTTAATGAGTTCCTCTATAAAGTCACCAATATGTTTTTCTAAGAGAATATTGTAACCCATCATATCTTTTATATAAATATTTAAATAATTTCCTTTTATTATTTCCCAACTTGCAAAAATTAACCAACCAATCAGAGCAGGATAACATTTATTTACATAAAAAACAATATTATCCCAGTATGTCGGCATAATTTTATTTAAGTCACTATCTTCTAAATCATATAGCACTCTAATCTCTAAACTATTAGTGTTTCTAAATTGATTTGTGAAAAAGGAATAATACTCATTTAATATTTCCTTACTATATATTTTATTAGATTTCAATAGTATCTTTATTCTTTTACTTTCTGGCCATATCAATACCTTGTGTATTCTTTCCTTTAATTCAAACGTCAAGCTTTCTGCTCCCATAACAATTCCTTCCTAAAGGTTGTTAAAAGACTTGATTATTTCAAAGTACATTTTAACTCGTGCTTTCATGCCTTTATATAACCCCATTTTTTCTTCTTTCATAATATGTGTTAAATTTTCTAAGTATACTTCTTTTACATCCAGACCTTGTTTATCGGCGTATTTCGTCAAAGCGATTTCAAATCCATACCGGCTAATTTCAAGGTTATCAATGCTATCAAGTACAGCTTTTTTAACTGCCCTTTGTCCGGATAAAAAAGGTGCAAATTTTTGAGCCAGATCAGTTGCAGTCCTACCTTTGGTAAAAATTCCTATGGTCATATCCACATTCTCAAATAATATAGGGTTGATCATATCATTAACATGGTTCTTTTTTAAACCAATCAAGTCAGCATCTAAAATCAATATTATATCACCATTGACAACCTGAAGCCCTCTGCATATGGCCCCTCCTTTGCCAATATTTTGTTCTAAATCTATTACATGAACCCCGTGCGATTTAGCAATTTTAGATGTATTATCACTTGAACCATCATTTATAACAATAATCTCATCTATTCTCTCACAATGCTTCAAAACATCAACAACATTGCCAACAGTCTTTTCTTCATTAAATGCAGGAATTAAGGCACTTACAGTCACGCCTCTGTTTCCTCCTTTATTAAATTATTTATTTCTTCAGTCAGTGTTTCTATAATCCTGTCTTCAGGTATCTTGCCAATAACTATACCTTTTTTTATCAGTAGAGCTGATTTATGTCCACCTGCGATTCCAATGTCAGCATCCTTTGCTTCACCTGGCCCGTTAACTGCACATCCCATTATTGCAACCTTTATATGCTTTTGTGTTGTAGGTAAATTTCTTTCCAGTTCTTCTGCGAGTCCAACTATGTCTATGTTACACCTACCGCAAGTAGGACAGGATATTATTTCAATTCCTCTTTGTAACAGATTTAAAGACCTCAATATCTGAAGTGCGACCTTCACCTCTTCTGAAGGATCAGCAGTTAAAGATATTCTTATTGTATCGCCAATTCCTTCAGAAAGCAATGTTCCTACTCCAATTGATGATTTTATTGTGCCACTCCACAAAGTACCAGATTCTGTAACACCTAAATGCAAAGGGTAAGTAAACTTTTTCGAAAACATTCTATAACTTTCTATCGTCGTAGGTACATCACTTGATTTTAATGAAACCACGATATCATCAAAACCAAAATCATTTAATATTTTAATGTATTCACTGGCACTTTCAACAATCGCTTCTGGTATTTTCCCTTTGTACTTTGTCAATACCCTTTCGTCTAGAGAACCTGAATTTACTCCTATCCTTATAGGTATTTTATGTTCCTTTGCTACATTTACTATTTCCTTTACTCTTCCTCTATCTCCTATATTTCCGGGATTTATCCTTATCTTATCAGCACCATTTTCTATGGCAAGTATAGCAAGCCTATAATTAAAATGAATATCTGCTACCAATGGTATATCAATATTTTCTTTTATTTTTCTTAAGGCCTTTGCAGCATCTTCATCGGGCACTGCTACTCTTATTATATCGCACCCAAGGTCTGATAGTCTATTAATTTGGTTGATGGTTGATACTATATCTTTTGTATCTGTGTTGGTCATGGATTGAACTGCAATAGGTTTGAAATTACCAATACTTTTATTGCCTATCCTTATCTCCTTCGTGTATATTCTATTCACACATAATTCACCTACTCAAATTAATAATATCTCTATATGTTATTATAGCAGAAAAAATCATAAGAAGTATAAAACCAATAAAATGAACCGCATTTTCTTTCTCTGGTTCAATAGGTTTACCTCTTACCATTTCAATAAATATAAATAATATCCTGCTTCCATCTAAAGGTGGAATAGGAAAAATATTAAATATTCCAAGGTTGATACTGATAATTGCAGCTAAATTCATAAGATTTATAAACCCTGTTTTGGTAACCTGACCTATTAAGTTAATTACACCGACAGGTCCTACAAATCCACTTAAGTTGAGGCCGGTCAACAGCAAACTACCAAGCGTTAGGATTATAGATTTAGATACTGTATATACCTGCTGCAAACCCCATGCCAATACCAATAAAGGCTTTCTTGATATTTCAGGTTCAATGCCAATTATATACCTCTTGGTTTCTTCATCGTAAATTGGTTTTATACGCAAATTAATAAGCTCATTGTCTCTAAGAATGGTGAGTTTCTTTTCATTATCATCTCTTGATATTTCATCTGACAGTTTAACCCAGTTATTTATTCGCGTATTATTGATTGCTATAATCGTATCACCAGCTATTAATCCAACTTTGTCAGCTGGATAATTATGCATAACGCCCTTTATGGTAGTTGTAGGTACCCCTAAATACATGCCTATTATGAAAAAAAGGAGTACAGCCAGCAGTAAATTCATTGCAGGTCCTGCAGATATAATCAAAAGGCGATTGAAAGGCGATTTAGATGTAAAACTTCCCTCATCTTTTTCCTTTCCATCTTCACCATACATTTGGCAGTAACCGCCAATAGGAAGTAATCTCAAAGAATATTTGGTACCTCCATAGTCCTTACTTAATAATTGTGGACCCATACCTACGGAGAACTCAATGACCTTTACTCCAGTGATCTTTGCCACTACAAAATGACCAAATTCATGGAAAATAATTAATACCGCAAATACAATTAAAGAGATAATTAATGTACTCAAGCTACATCACCTGTTTCGCTAATAAGTTCTTCCACTTATAAACCGTTTAGCAGCAGTTCTTGCCCAATTATTTGCCTCAATAATATCAGCTATTGTTGGATTTTTTATGTTTTTATTTTTATCCAACACATATTTTATTACATCTATAATATCTAAAAAGCCAATGATATTCCTTAAAAAGGCATCCACAGCAACCTCATCAGCAGCATTAAACACAGCGGGATATGTGCCATCTTCTTTCATTATATCATACGCCAATTTTATTGCTTCAAAGGTATCCATATCTACTTCTTCAAAAGAAAGGTTCAAACCGAACAGGTTTAGTTCACCACAATAATTTTCAATCCTCTCAGGAAATGACAACGCATATCCAATTGGAATCCTCATATCTGGTATACTCAGTAAGCCTGTATAACTGTTATCAATAAACTGGACCATTGAGTGAACAATGCTCTGCGGATGTACAATAACTTGAATCTGATCATGGTTTAACCCAAATAGCCATTTTGCTTCAATCATTTCCATGCCCTTGTTAACCAAAGTGGCAGAGTCGATCGTGATTCTTTTTCCCATTTTCCACGTAGGATGTTTTAACGCAGCTTCTGGTGTTACATATTTTAACATATCTTTATTATATCCGCGGAATGGGCCACCAGAAGCAGTTAAAATTATTTTTTTAATATATTTATTTTGGCCATTAATACACTGAAATATAGCTGAGTGTTCACTGTCTACTGGTATTATATGAGATCTATATTGTTTCTCATAATTTTTCACCAGACGACCTGCAACAACCAGGCTTTCTTTATTTGCTAAAGCAAGTCTGCGCCCAAGTTTTAATGATTCTATAGTAGGTATTAAACCTGCAAAACCTGAAATAGCATTAACAATAATGTCGCAGTCTTGTTGTAAAAATTTACCAATATCACTCTCTCCAACATAAATGTCTAGATTATTAAAATTATTTGTTAACTTATATAAATTTTCTTTATCATATATATGTACTGATGGTACATTAAATTCATTTATTTGCTTAATAAGTAGATCAATATTAGTCTTACAGGAGATCCCGATTAACTTGTACTTATCAGAGTTATTCCTTATTATATCTAATGTTAATCTTCCTATAGTTCCGGTAGAACCCAGAACAACAATTTTTTTTATTTGATTCATTTTTCATAACCTCAATTCAATAGTCAAATAAACATAAATCTGTTATTCAAAAATAACAACAAATAAAGATATGCTGAAGCAAAAATCAAACTATCAAACCTATCAAGGATGCCTCCATGTCCAGGTATAATGTTACCAAAATCCTTAATGCCACATTTCCTTTTGATCAACGATGCAGACAAATCTCCAAGTTGTGAAAATAAACTGCCAAAACAACTTATAGCAAACACAACAGGCATGTTAGGCATTGGTATATTGATATAGTTAATAGCATATATGACATATAATAAAGATAATAACGATGAGCAGATTAGACCACCAATTGCACCTTCAACGGTTTTGTTTGGGCTTATCTTAGGAACCAATTTATGCTTACCGAAAAATCTACCAATTAAAAAAGCAAAGGTATCTGTGCCCCAAGATAGTATTAACAAATAAAATGTCATTAAAAGCCCATATTCACTCTGCCTCAATAAAATTAATGAGCTAAAAAGTGTGCCAATATATAATATGCCAAACAAACTCAGGGCTACATCTTCAAATCTGGCCGAATAATGAAATACAAGATATATTAAATAAAATAGAATTAAACACACAAAATAAAAAAATAAGAAAGATGGAGCATATGTTACAAACAAAAATAAAATAACAATAGCTATATAACCTGTAAGGGCATAGGGTGTATGGTTTCCGGCTTTTAAAGCATTAAAAAACTCATGCATAGCTAAAATAGTTATAAAAAGCACGAAAAAATTAAATATATTACCACCCAGAAATATTATAAAAATCGAAAAAGGAAGACCTAATAATGCACTAATAACCCTTATTTTCATTTTATATTAAATACCCCCATATCTTCTTTCTCTTTGTGCATAGTCATATATGGCTTTATAGAGGTCTTCCTTAGAAAAATCAGGCCATAAAACATCTGTAAAATAAAGTTCAGAATATGCCATTTCCCACAACAAAAAATTACTTATTCTTTTTTCTCCTCCTGTTCTAATAATCAGATCAGGATAAGGAATGTCTTTGAAGTATAAAAAATTTTTAAAATTATTTTCATCGATTTCACTAATGCCTGAAGCGATTATACTGTTTACAGCATCTATTATTTCTGCCCTACCACCATAGTTTACTGCAACATTTAAAATAAAATCGTTATTAGACGATGTTAAATTTTCAGCTCTAATTATTTCATCTATAACATACGATGGCAATTCATTAATTCTGCCAATAAATCTTATTTTTATATTTTTTTTATTTATTTCATCAATCTCATTTTTTAAATAATAAACCAGTAGAGTCATCAAAAAATCTACTTCTTCCTTTGGACGTTTCCAGTTTTCTGTTGAAAAGGCATATACCGATAATATTTTAATACCGAGTTTCTTACATTCCGTAATTGTGTTTTTAAGGGTTTCAATGCCTCTTTTATGTCCATGGGTTCTATCATAATTGTGATTTAAAGCCCATCTGCCATTTCCATCCATGATTATAGCTAAATGGTATGGTAAACTATTATGCTCGCTCATTTTGAATCGCTCAGTTTTCAACAAATCACCCCATAATGCTTATATTTCCATTATATCCTTTTCCTTTAAGCTAATTAGATTGTTAATCTCATCAATATAATTATCAGTTAATTTTTGTATTTGCTCTTCAAGGTCATACTTATCATCCTCTGAAATTTCTCCGGATTTTTCTAATTTTTTGATTTCATCTATATAGTCACGCCGTATATTTCTTATAGCAACCTTTTTTTCTTCTCCTATTTTTTTTACTGTTTTTACTAATTCTTTTCGACGTTCTTCGGTTAAATCAGGAAAAACCAATCGAACATTTTTACCATCATTGACAGGATTAATGCCAAGATCAGAATTTCTGATCGCCTTTTCTATTTCTGATGTGATAGACACATCCCATGGTTGTATTAATAAAACTTTTGGTTCCGGTACTGATACATTTGCCACCTGATTAACAGGAAGCTTGGTGCCATAATATTCTACTTTTATACGTTCCAATACCCCTGCGCTTGCTTTACCAGCTCTGATCGTCAATAATTCGTTTTTTAAGTTGCTAACCACTGCTTTCATTTTCTCTTCAGCTCTCTTAGTTAACTCATTAACCACTTTTCATCACTCCTTTACTATAGTACCTATATTTTCTCCCATCAAAATTCGCTTTATATTATTCACACCTGGTTGTGTTAAGTCAAATACAATAATTGGAATTTTATTATCCATGCATAATGATGTTGCAGTTGAATCCATAACACTTAAGTTCATATTCAAAATATCAATATAGGATAAACTGTCAAATCTTTTAGCATTTCGATTAATAAGTGGATCTGAATCATATATGCCATCCACACGCTTTGCAAGGAGTATAGCCTCTGCATCAATTTCTGCAGCTCTTAATGCAGCAGTAGTGTCAGTGGAGAAAAATGGATTACCAGTCCCAGCAGCAAAAATCACAATCCTCCCTTTTTCAAGGTGACGTATAGCTCTCCGTCTGATATAAGGTTCTGCAATTTGCCTCATTTCTATCGCTGTCTGCACCCGCGTTGGAACGCCCCTACTTTCCAAAGCATCTTGTAAAGCCAATGCGTTGATTACAGTCGCCAGCATACCCATATGATCAGCTGTAGTTCTATCCATGCTTATACCGTTTCGGCCTCGCCAAATATTGCCACCGCCTACTACTACCCCCATTTCCACCCCCATTTCTTTAACTTCTTTGATTTGATCACATATAATATTTACCACATCAAAATCTATTCCAAATCCTTTCTTTCCTGCAAGTGCCTCTCCCGATATCTTTAATATGATTCTATTATATATCAAATCCATTTAAAAATCCTCCTATTATTTTGCTTTTAAAAAAGAGAACACCAAGTGTTCCCTTTTATTCCTCACTGTCAAGACCTTCTCCAACTTCATATCTGGTAAATCTTCTTATTATAATATTTTCACCCAGCTTGGCTATTTTCTCTTTAAGAAAATCCTCTATAGTAATATCTGGATTTCTAATATAACTTTGCTCCATAAGGCAATTCTCTTTATAATATTTTTCTAACCGGCCTTCAATTATTTTATCAGCAATATTAGCAGGCTTACCTTCATTCATAACTTGAGCTCTAATGATTTCCCTTTCTCTTTGAATCACGCTTTCTGGAATATCCTCTCTTCTTACATATTGTGGATTAGCAGCAGCAATCTGCATTGCAAGTTCATGAACAAAATTTCTAAATTCACTATTCCTTGCAACAAAATCTGTTTCACAATTCACCTCAATTAAGACACCAATTCTTCCTTCACCATGTATGTAAGATTCTACAATACCCTCAGAAGCAGTCCGCCCTGACTTTTTGGATGCTGCAGCTAGTCCTCGCTCCCTCAGTAAAACTATTGCTTCCTCGATGTTTCCATTCGCATCTTGCAATGCTTTTTTACAATCCATTATCCCTGAACCTGTTCTTTCACGAAGTTCTTTTACCATATCCGGTGTAATAGTCATATTTCATACCCTCCTGTTTCATTTTTAAAGGTAAGAGCAGAAACCCTTACCTTCTTTGAGAAAATTATTCGGCCACTTCCATTTGAACACCCTGTTTTCCTTCAAGTACAGCATCGGCAATTTTTGATGCAATTAGTTTGACAGCTCTTATTGCATCATCATTACCTGGTATAGGATAATCTATTTCATCAGGATCACAATTAGTATCAACGATACCTACTATAGGTATTCCTAAACTGCGTGCCTCTTTTACTGCTATTTTTTCTTTTCTGGAATCCACAACAAAGATAGCACTTGGTAACCTATCCATTTCTTTTATGCCACCAAGATATTTTTGCAATTTTTCTTTCTCTTTAAGAAGTTTTGTTACTTCTTTTTTTGGTAATAGCTGAAAATGCCCTTCTTTTTCCATCTTTTCAAGTTCTACCAACCTGGAAACTCTTGACCTGATTGTTTTAAAATTAGTTAGCATCCCGCCCAACCAACGCTCATTAACGTAGAACATATTACACCTTTCAGCCTCTTCTTTGATGGATTCTTGAGCTTGCTTTTTTGTGCCCACAAATAGTACTGTACCGTTATTGGCTGAAACATCTCTTACAAAAGCATACGCCTCTTCAATTTTTTTCACGGTCTTTTGTAAATCAATTATATATATACCGTTACGCTCGGTATATATATATTCTCCCATTTTAGGGTTCCATCTCCTCGTTTGATGGCCAAAATGGACGCCTGCTTCAAGCAACTGTTTCATTGAAATAACTGACATTTATATCCTCCTCTTTTTGGTTTTAGCCTCCGGCTTTTCATCGCTTCATAAAACCAGTATTGGCAACCTTTGAAGCTTAAAGCCGTGTGTAATAATTTTACCTCATCTAATATATCATAAAGATTAAAAGTTATCAACAATTTATTTAAAAAAGGTGCACTGTACTCATAAATAAATTGCATCATATTTTTATATTGATGTAGTGACCTGATTCCAAAACAGCAACATTATCCACTTTCTCTGCTTCGGATCTACCTGTACTGTTATATTTGTATTTCCTTTTTTCTTGTTCACTATGGCCATTATTATCAGTGATAACTAACATATTATTTTTAGCAGAATTACTTGTAGAGTATACTTTTTTATAAAGATTGTTTATATTATTAATATCCAGAAACATTTCAATATCTCGTGTGTTCTGATTAATATTATGCAGTGTGTTTTTATAACCTTCCATTTCACTAAGTTTGGGTATGATAATCTGCAGATTTAGATTTTCTACGGGCATCCAACCCACCCCCTTAGATTGGCAAAAAAACAATTTGTCTGTCTTTTTCTCTTAAAATTACATGACGATATTCCTGATGTATGTACACTGTGCTATCTCCTATGGTAACCTTAACACCAGGATACAAAATATTGTTAATTTTAATGCTTGCCCTCTCGGATATCTCCATTTCGCTTGACAATTTCTGAAAAGTTTCATTTAGCTCAATAAGCTGTTGCTCAATATTTTTTTTGGTCGCCAACGATTTTTCATACAATAATTTTCTATGATCATCAATTTTATTAAGTTCTGTCTGTCGAAAATAATTTATTATTTTATTAAGTTTCACTAGTTCTCCAGTTAAATGCTCAATTTGATTTTTTATGTTTATCAATGTAGTCTTTTTTTCAGGGTCAACACCTATTTCAATCTCTGTTGATGTGTACATAGGCGAGCCTATACTATTGGCTATAATCTCATTTTTGACTTTGACCGTACTGTTTATTATGACTCCACGTTTACCTTTCATATATATACCACCTTTACAGGTAACTTTACTGTAAAGTATAGCCTCGCAGTATATTGACCCACCAACCTCTATATTAGAATTTTCTATATATTTCGTTGTTAAATCACCAGTACACCTGACAAAACCTTTGCCTTCACCCTGTATACCATTTTTTACAATTATATTTCCATCACTTATTAAAGTAGAAGAATCCATAATGCCATCTATAATTATATCTCCCTTAGCTTTTACAGTAAATCCCATATTTGCATTTCCTCGGATGTGGACAGAACCAATAAAATCTATATTACCTATAGAATAATCGACATCTCCTTTAACTTCAAATACAGGATATACATTTATTTTACCATTAACTAAAACTGGTTGGCCATCGATATCAGCAACTATTTTATTATCAATTAAAACTACATTTTTACCTAAAGGAGGGTTTACCTTACGTCCATTTTTTGCTTTAATTTCTTTTCCCAACACATTTATGCCATCAACTCCTGGCTTGGGATCAATTAAAACGGCGAGCACTTCACCTTTTTTTACATTATAGACTGCACCAAGATCTTGATAATTTACATGACCATTTGGTAAGACCTTTGGTATATAAGAATCATGTTGGATAAAATACTGAATTTTGCCATCTTCTCCATTAATCGGTTCCTTACCTTTTGCTATCTCTATATCTTCATCAAATAGAGGATGTTTTATCACCTCATCAATAATGTTTTCCTTTAAACCATAAACTATCCCTGATTGTTTAATAAGTTCTTCAACCAGGCTGGCTTCTAAGGGTCTGCCACTATCATTGATATGAAGCCGTAAATGAGCTTTCATTTTATTGATATCAAATTTTATAGAAGCATTAACTAACGGATTAAAATTATCATTTTCAGGCATAAGATCACCCTTAGATTGTATAATAGTTTTGTAACATCTGCCTTAATTTGGCCAGTGCTCTAGAATGTATTTGAGAAACTCTCGACTCCGAAACATCCAAAACATGTGATATTTCTTTCAAACTCAATTCTTCATAATAGTATAAAGTGATTATTAATTTTTCTCTCTCATTTAAATTATCAATTGATTCTTTGATTATTCTTTTTTCGTCTTTTATCAATGTTTCTCTTTCAGGCAAGTCGTCTACAGAAATTACTGCAGTTAAATTGTTTTCTAATATATCGTCCAACGATGATATATTAGATGCCACTATCTGAGTCTGTAGTTTATAATAATCTTCTTTAGATATATTCAGTTTATTACAAAGTGCATCTATATCCTCGCCACTTATATCTGTAAAATCCGTTATTTTTGATATATCCTTAATTTTTTTTCTCAAATTACGTGGCATCCAATCTTTACTCCGCAAATAATCTAATATCTCTCCTCTTATCCTGATACTTGCATATGTCTCAAATTTTACACTCTTATCTGGGTTGTAGTTAAGATATGCATTTATTAACCCCATAATACCTTGTTCTACCAAATCGTCATACTCATTCCTAGGAATTCCAGATACTATTAACTTGTTTACGATCTTTTTTACAAGTGGTATAAAACTTATTATAAATTCTTCATCAATTATATTTGATAAGTCCTCATTATTATAATTAGAAACATTTTTTTGCACATTTGCTGCCACATTTATTCACCCCTCATTAATAAATTTCTTTTATAATGAAGGATGGGAAAAAAAGTAATTGTCTTCATATATATTATAGACTTAAGTGTTGACCCATTTATATAGGACTCAAGACCCATATAAAGTAATTCTCTCATATTTCTTGAATTAACCATAGCTATCACTATCCCATTATATTGATTTTTCTCCAAAACCAATTGTCTTCACATTTAAAGTTCCATGCTCTATGTCAAACTCAATAGTACGACCATAATTACCACCCACATCTTCAGATATAATCGGTATATTAAGTTCGTTTAGTATGCATTTAACTGCATCAACATTCCGTCTGCCTATTTTTAGCACATCGTTATTGCTTTTCAATGTAAACATCTGCGCTCCCCCGGCAATCTTGGAAAGTAATTTATTTTTTTGGGCACCAATCTTAATCAAATTGTTATAAAGTGCATAGATTCCTGTATCCGCAAATTTATAAATATTCTGTCCAGCCATATTTTCTTTACTCTTCGGAAGCATAATGTGAACCATTCCGGCAAACTCATGATTCATATCGTATATAATTACACCCACGCATGAACCCAGCCCTACAGTAACTAATTTATCCGGTGGATATGCAATCTTCATATCTGCCATCCCAACCCTGACAAGCTTACTTTCCATTAATTTCAACTCCAAATGCTTTTAGTAATTTATTCAATGAATCTATTTGCGGGATCAAAAAGAAATATCCATCGACATTGTTTTCGCCTTCTATGAAACTCGTTTGAATAAAAAGTACTTTATCACTGACCTCTCCAAAGGATACTGCTGGCACACTCAGGAGAGCACCAGCCATATCTATTGATATAGCCGGGGGTGAAATAAGGAGCTTAATGTTAATCAGCGTAGACAGGGCTGTTATGTATGATCCGGCAAGAATATTACCAATTTCCGAGAGAGCAGAAAGTTCTATTTCATTTAAATGATAGATACCATTATAAGGTCTATTCATCAACATATCTACAAGATAGCAGGCGGAATTCATAGGAAATATAAAAAGAATGTTGCCATCTAATCCTTCTATAATGTCAAAGTATACGCCACACACCTCTGTTTCTGCAGAACCAAGTATGTCAGTAACCTCATTTAACTCTAAAATTCTTACCTGTGGCACATTCATGTTTATTCTTTTACCTACGATTTTGGCAAGAGATGTTATGGCATTGCCAGATCCAATGTTGCTCACTTCTTTAAGAATATCAAGAACCATCTCGTTTATCTTATCTATATCCATCAAGTAATGGCACCTCTCTTATTGAATCGAGAACATTTTTTCCAGATCCAATATTATTATCAATCTTCCATCTATATTTGCAACGCCTTTGATATAAGGATTATTGTTATCAAAGAATTTTTGAGAGATATCTATGTTGGCAATAGATATCCGCTCCACCTCATAAGCTCTATCTGCAATTAATCCCATAGAGAATTCTCCAATTTCAGTAATTATAATTCTTGTTGAGCTATCAATATCTTTCGGTAAAAAATTCAATAGTCTTCTTGTTTCAGCTATAGGGATAATTTCACCTCTTAAATTAATTACTCCTTTTATATAATCCGGTGCTTTGGGAACACGTGTAATTTTACTCGGACGTTCAATTGTCTTGACGTTCCTAATATCAATTCCAAATTCCTGATCATTTAATGAAAAAATAACATATTCACTTGTGTCCATTATTCCAAACCTCCTAATTGATTAAAAAGTTTGTATCAATTATAAGCGCCACATCTCCATCTCCAAGTATTGTGGCCCCTGCTATGCTCTTTATGCCAGATAGGTATTTTCCGAGGGATTTGATTACTATTTCCTGTTGACCTATTAAAGAATCAACCAATATGCCACTGTATTTTTCTCCTCTTTTTGTAATAACTACAGTTAATTCTTTTTGAGGAAGAGAATATTCAGGAACACCCAAAAGCTCTCCAAGCCTGATTAATTGCACTACCTCTCCGCGGAATATCATTACCTCTTTGTTTTGAATAAATTTTATATCATTTCTTTCAATAGTGACAATTTCTTTGATTGAATTTAATGGTATTGCATAAATTTCATTTTTTAAATTAACAAGAAGTGCCTGTATTATTGCCAACGTAAGAGGCAATTTTATGCTAAAAATTGTACCTTTCCCACTATTAGAAATTACATCAACAAACCCACCTAAGGATTCTATCTTGTTTTTTACAACATCAAGTCCTACACCTCTGCCAGATATATCAGTAACCTTTTCTGATGTTGAAAATCCAGGCATAAAAAGATAGTTGATCATTTCGTTATCTGTTAGGTTATCAGCATCACTACTGGAAATCAGCCCCTTTTCAATAGCCTTCTTCTTAATATTCTGGAAATTAATTCCCTCGCCATCATCTTCTACTTCAATAACTACATTATTGCCGTCATGAAACGCCCTCAAATACACAGTACCTTTTGATGGTTTACCTTTTTTTATTCTTACCTCTGGCGCTTCAATTCCATGATCAATAGCATTCCTAATCAAATGAACCAAAGGTTCACTTATTTCATCAATTACAGTTCTATCAACCTCAGTATCCTCTCCTGAAAGCTTTAACTCTATTTCCTTATTAAGTTCTTTTGACAAATCCCTCACCATACGTGGAAATCTATTAAAGACTCGTTCTATCGGTACCATACGTACTTTCATTACAGCATCATTTAAATTTGTGGTTATTCTATCGAGATACTCAATGGTTGTATTTAACTCTGTATCTTGAATGGATGTTTGTATCTTTAAAAGCCGTGTTTTTATTATTATCAATTCACTAACCAAATTCATGAGTTTGTCAAGTCTATCTGTATCAACCCTAATTGTACGCGATGCAACTATTTTTTTTGACTTATTTCCATCTTCTACATCTTCCTTTACAGTATTTAAATTATCCTGTAAATTCGGAATAGCATTTATACTTTCTTGATTTATTTCTTCCACGATGCATTTTTCTATCTCGGCTATAGAATTTATTTTTTCTAAGATATCTTCTTTAGATGCTTTCGAGATTAAAAAAACCGTAAATTGGTTTTCGAATTTTTCATCTTCAATATCCTCTACCGACGGAATAGACTTAAATATATCACCAATTTTTTCCAATATATTGAATACAACATAAGCTCTGGCTGATTTTAGCACACAATCTTTACTAATAAAAACTTCAATGTGGTAACACTTAAAACCACCATTAAAGGCCTTTTTCATTATGTCTCTATCATATTCATTAAAAACTTCAGTATTAACTGATTCAGTCAAAACTTCTCTGTTTTCTTTCAGAGTGTTATAGACACTCAAATATTTTTCAAGGGTGTCAAATAACGATGAGATGTCAGCATCACCCTCGCTACCTGAGATTTCAATATTATTTAAAAGAAGTGCTAGTACATCTGAACACTTCAGAAGCACATCAATCAAATCGGGGCTAACCTTTAATTTGTCAGCTCTAACCTCAGAAAGCACGTCCTCCATTTTATGAGTCAAATCACCCATTTTTGTAAACCCCATTGTTGCTGCCATACCTTTCAAGGTATGGGCTGCCCTAAAGATATTATCTATTAATTCTCTATCTGTAGGATTTTTCTCTATTTCTAACAGTAGTGTATTCAGATCCTCAATATGTTCCTTGCTTTCCTCAACAAAAATTTCTAAATATTGATTTAAATCCATAATTAGAACCCCCTTGCTATCTTTTCAATTTTTTCAGCTATCCTATCCAATGGAAGCACTTCATCAATAAGACCTGTTTCTATAGCAGATTTCGGCATTCCATATATTGTAGACGTCTTTTCGTTTTGTGCAATCATATATACTTCTCTGTCACGCAACTCTATCAATCCCTTTGTACCGTCATTTCCCATCCCCGTCATTATTACAGCTATAATCTTTAGATCAATTTTTGAAAGGCTCGATAGCAGTATGTCAAAACAGGGTTTCAGACCTTTGACAGGTGGTTCATTGCTCAATCCTATAAAATATTTTCTGTCTTTAGCATAGACTTTCATATGATAGCCTCCTGGTGCAATATAAACCGTACCTGGATTAATATTTTCACCGTCTTCAGCTTCTTTTACAAGCATATTAGAGATTTCGTTCAATCGGTTGGCCAGAGATCTAGTAAAACCAGCTGGCATATGTTGCACGATCAAAACAGCAGACGGCAGATCTGCCGGTAATTGCGGTACGACGTACTGCAAAGCTTTTGGACCACCAGTTGAAACACCAATGGCAACTAAATTTTTGAGGTTGTCTTTTAAGTTCATGGTTTGTGTGGCTTTGTGTAGATGGTCAACTCTGGAAACAGGTGACAAATTAAATAGATTAGTTTTGCTGGCCATCAATATTTTTTCAATCAATAACTGATCAATATTCTGAGTTTTAAAATAAATAAAATTAGAGGGTTTCAAAACAAAATCTATTGCCCCCAGCTCAAGAGCCTTTAGGGTAGTTTCTGCACCTTCTTTTGTAAGCGCACTCAACATAATAATTGGTGTTGGTCTAACTTCCATTATTTTCTTAACTGCTGTCAATCCATCCATGATAGGCATCTCGACATCCATCAATACAACGTCAGGACGTCTATCGACAACCTTGCTAACTGCTTCCAGGCCATTGACTGCGGTATCAATAACATACATGTCTTCGGAAGAATTTACAATATCTGAAACGAATTTCCTCATGAAAGCAGAGTCATCAACCACCATTACCTTAACTTTAGATGTAGACATCACTCCATAAGACCTCTCTTTAACAATTTTCTCTGTTCGGCAAAAATAAAACTAACTATTTTTTCTCTACTATTAGTGTCAATGTCCTTGAATGAAATACCTACATCAAAATTTGCCCCATTTTTTACATTTCTGGTTACAACTCCATTCAAACTAAAATTCACTGAACCTGGAAGTGTAAATTCAATTAAAACCTCATCATTGATATTTAATCTTTTATTAGTCGCTAATTTAACACCCCCACCACTTATATCCTTAATTATCCCCTCGTACATAGTCTCATCATCTTTTATCTTAAAATTAGCCTTTATGGAAACCTCTAATCTAAAATTTTCTCTGCGCTGAATTCGTTCAAAAGGGCCTATCTGAGCGATAGTAATCGTATAAACAGGGTCAACCGATTTTTTAACAACTTTACCGTCAAATTGATATATACAATCTTTCGCAATATATCTTAGTTTTACACTTTCGTTTAACGGAATAAATACGTAAGAGTGATGTATGATAGGAACTCCTACAACATAAGTTTGATCATCAATGATATTTTCTATTTTACTTTTGTAAGATTTTCCATCAAAAATTAATTCTATATTTTGCCCCAACTCCAGATTATTTGCCATGTCTAAACCCCCCGGCCTCTTAATAACTGAAACAAGGATTTAAAACCATAACCCTTTTTTGATTTCTGATTCAACAAGATTTCAGTTATATCTCTAATACAACGTGATGCATTAGAGTGCGGATAACGTAAAATTATTGGAGACTGCTCATATATACTTTTGGTAACATTATCATCGTAAGAAATTGGTCCTAGATAATCAACTTTCATATTTAAGTATTCATTTACAGTATTTATAAAATTTTCTGCTATCTGATTGTGATTGGTGTTCTTCTTTACTTTATTTATTGTTAAAAATAATTTTTTTGAGACGAATACATCACTTTTCATATACTTTAATAGACTGTAACCATCAGCAAGAGAAGTTGGCTCAGGGGTTATAACAAGAATAACAATATCACTTATATAGCTAAAACCATAGACTATATTATTGATTCCAGCACCCGTATCTATAATAATATAATCTGCATAATATTCAAGCAGAGATAAATTTTGTATTACAAATTGTAACTGTTCTGTGGTTAAATTTATTAATCTTTCTACACCATTACCCCCTGAGACAAATTTTAAATTTTCAGGTCCATCAGTTAATATATCAAGAATATTTTTACGTTGGTCTATTATATCTTCTATTGTATACTTTGGGACAAATCCTAGTTCAATCTCAACATTTGCCAGGCCAATATCCGCATCAAAAACTATTACCCTATAACCTGCTTGAGACATACAAATACCAAGATTAACACTAAAACTCGTTTTGCCAACTCCACCCTTTCCGCTGGTCACAGTTACAATTTTTGCTTTTTTAATACCGTTATTGCCCTGGACTATTCTTCTTAGAGATTCTGCTTGATCCATATATGTTTATCCCCTTAACAGCTCTTTTACATATTGTTCTGGATTAAAAACAGTTATGTCATCTGGAACCCTTTGACCGTTTGTTACATATGAAGGACTTTTTCCTGAAGCATAGCACACATTAATTATACCCCCAATATTTGTTGTTTCATCCTGTTTTGTAAATAAAAGTGAATAATTTTCTATAAATCTATATCTATCTACTATTTCCTTTAGGTCATCGTCCTTAGTAGTAAGGCTCAATACAAGATATACTCTGGATATATGATATATTTTTAAAAGTGACTTTATCTCATCAAGTTGATAATCATTCTTATGGTTTCTTCCTGCAGTGTCAATAAGCACAAGATCAAAATCTTTATATTCTTTAAGTGCAGCTGTAATTTCTAAGGGATTATTTATTACCTTTGTTGGAATGCCAAGTATATCACCATATTTTTTTATTTGTTCCACTGCAGCAATTCTATATGTATCCATCGTCAATAAGGCAACCTTTAGTTTTTCTTTAAGCACCATATTTGAGGCAAGTTTGGCAATGGTTGTGGTCTTCCCAACCCCTGTGGGACCAACAAATAATACAGAAGTTGGCTTGTTCTCAATCTTTATTAAATCTGGCTTTTTCAATATATTAAGAAACATATCACCCACTTTATATATCGATGATTCACTATCATCGAGAATAATATTATTTTTAATTAATTCTATTATATCATTTGATACTCCTGCATTCCTTATTTTTTTTATCAAATTATGCTCTTGAATAGCTAACTCTTCAGGTTTAGTATTATTTTTCAACATATTTTGAAGTTCATTTATTTTATACTCCAGTTTTTTTATACTTAACTCTTCATGGAATTCTTTTTTGCCTGCCTCCTCGTCAACGGCGGCAATCACCTCAAAAACTGGGCGTGAAAAATAACCTGCAATCCCTTTTTTTCTTACCTTCTGTGAAGAGAGTATAACAGCGTCTTTTCCAAGGTCTTCTTTTATCATAATAAATGCTTTTTGCATATCATCAGCAATATACTTCTTTATTTTCATTTTACACCCTCACAGTCCCTATAATGTTTAATTGGACATCTGAAGTAAGTTCATTATACGATAAGACCACTAGTTCCGGTATTGCTTGCTCCGTGAGCCGTTTAATTTCAAAACGCACAATTGGCTGAGTAAGTATAATAGGTTGTCCACCATATGCGTTGAACTTGGGTATTTCTTTAGATATCGCGCGCAAAAGATTATTAACAAATTCTGGTTCAATACTAACAGTCAATCCTCTTTCTGTCTGTTGAATGGAGTTTAATATTTTGTTCTCAATGTCTTGGTCAACCGCTAGGACATTAATCTTTCTATTTGTAGTATATAAAGAAGTAATATATCGAGCCATAGATTGCCTAACATATTCAGTTAGAATATCAGTATCTCTTGTCAAATTTATATTATCGGAAATAGCTTCTAAAATAGTTGCCAGGTCTCTTATTGATAAACCCTCACGCAAAAGATTACTTAAAATTTTTTGCAACTCACCAAGCGATATAACTTTTGGTATAACTTCATCGACAAGAGCTTTATTTGATTCCTTTATATTGTCAATTAATGTTTGTACATCCTGTCGGGACAATATTTCATATGCGTATTTACGTAATATAGATGTCAAATGTGTTGCAATTACAGACGATAGATCTACCACCGTGTATCCTAATGCTTCTGCTCGTTCCCTATTGTTTTCATCTATCCAAATTGCTGGAAGGCCAAAAGCCGGTTCTTTTGTAGGGATACCATCAATGCCTCCACCCTCTATTTCTCCTCCTGGATTCATGGCCAGATAACGTCCAAACATTATTTCCCCTCGTGCTACTTCAATTCCTTTTAATTTAATTATATACTCATTTGACTTTAAATGGATATTATCTCGGAGTCTTATCATCGGCACGATGATTCCAAGTTCTACAGCTAATTGTCTTCTAATCATCACTATTCTATCAAGCAAATCTCCACCTTGGCTCGAGTCTGCCAATGGTATAATACCATAGCCAAATTCAATCTCAATTGGGTCAACCTGTAGCAATGAAAGAACATTTTCTGGCTTCTTAATTTCTTCAGATTTTTTCACAGAAACAGATTCCTCTAACTTTTCTTCTTTTGCAGAAGTATACATCGTATAACCCAGGTATCCGATTATGCTACTAATTAAAAACATAGGTATTTTAGGAAGAGATGGCATTAACCCAAGTATAGCAATGATAACTGCGCCAAGCATAAGTACTATAGGCTGCTGAGTTAGTTGTTTAATGATATCTTCTCCCATATCATGGATTGAGGAAGACTTAGTAACAAGAATTCCTGAAGAAGTTGAAATAAGGAGGGCTGGTATCTGGCTCACCAATCCATCTCCAACAGTTAAAATTGTATAAGTTGTAAATGCCTGGTCAATGCTCATTCCTTTTTGTACCATTCCAATAATAAGGCCTGCAATAATATCTATGATAACTATTATAAGACCAACAATAGCATCTCCTCTTATAAATTTGCTCGCACCATCCATTGACCCATAGAAATCAGCTTCCTGCTGAATTAATAACCTTCTTTTTTTTGCTTCGTCTTCATCAATGAGGCCGGTGTTTAAATCAGCATCTATTGCCATTTGTTTACCCGGCATTGCATCCAGCGTAAATCTTGCGGCCACTTCTGAGACTCTCTCAGCTCCTCTGGTGATAACTATAAATTGAATCAAGAAAATTATAAGGAACATAATCAAGCCTGTTACAACATTACCACCAACCACAAAATTCCCAAATGCTCTTATTACATTGCCTGCATTGCCTGTCTGTAATATCAGTCTTGTGGTTGATACATTTAGTCCAAGACGCAATAAGGTAGTGAGCAATAGTAATGAAGGAAAGACCGAAAACTCATTAAAATTATGTGCATAGATTGATAGCAATAATATAATTACTGACAAAGATATATTAAATACCAGCAAAATGTCCAGTAAAAATGGTGGTATTGGTACGATAATCATAATAACTATGCCCAATGCAAAGATGCTTACAACAATGTTACCAATTTTCATCAAATCACCTACTTATTTCTTAAACTATATACAAACGCTAAAATCTCTGCAACCGCCTTATATAATTCTGGAGGAATCTCTGAACCAATCTCTGTCTTGTCATAAAGTAAATGAGCTAATTCAATATTTTCTACAACGGGTATACGGTTTTCTTCTGCAACCTTTTTGATCCTTAAGGCAATGTCATTTATCCCTTTACCAACAACCACAGGGGCATTATTTTTTAATTCATCATACATTAACGCAACAGCTATGTGGGTAGGGTTAGTAACAACTACTTGGGCCTTTTTCACATCCTCCATCATACGTCTCGTAGAAACTCTCCTCTGAGCTTCTCTAATCCGTGATTTTGTCTGAGGATTACCTTCAGTTTCTTTGAATTCTTCTTTAACCTCCTGTTTTGACATTCGTATACTCTGTTCAAAATCCCATCTTTGATAAAAATAATCAGCGACTCCTATGACAAGTAAAGTTAGGCCTGCTTCCAAACCTATATTATATATTGAACTATTGATAAATGAAAGAATCTGTGGCATTTCCATGTCTAACACATTAAAAATGTGGTTATAACTCTTTGACAGATATGAATATATCACATAACCTACCAATATAATTTTTAGTAACGATTTTGCAAATTCAGCAACTGTCCTTTTTGAAAAAATTCGTTTAAATCCATTTAATGGATTTATGTTATTCAAAGTAAAATTCAAAGATTCAGTAGAAAAAATAAACCCAGTTTGAAAAACATTCATCATTATGCCTGTAAATGAAATAATTAAAGCCATTGGAAAAGTAAGACTAATAATTTTTATGAATATATATGCAAATATATTCTTTACTCCTGATATTGTTAAATACTGCGATGGATTACTTAACAAATTGAAAAAAAATCGCAGAGTATTATACATCCCATTCGCTATATACCCCGACATAACGTGAAACAGAACAAATCCTGTCAATAATGTAAAACCCATAACAATATCATTGCTCTTAAAGGTATGTCCCTTTTTTCGTAGATCCTCTCTTTTCTTAGGTGACGCCGGCTCAGTCTTTTCTTCCTCAGCAAAAAGTTGCAGATTATATATCCTTGACATCAAGAGGCTCCCCCAATTATCTTAATAATGTTATAAATTCCCTCAAAACTACCATCAAACAATGCATTTAATGAAAATATAAATACGGGTAGCGCAATCATCATTGTTATTATACCTACCAACACCCGCAATGGCATACCTACCATGAACACATTCATCTGTGGCACTGTCCTGGACAAGATACCTAAGGCAATGTCAACAAGCAAAATTGTTATTACCACTGGTGCACTTAGCTTAAAGCCTATTGAAAAAACCTTAATAAAAGCATTAATGAAAAACTGTAAAAAATTATCATTTACAACCAGCACACCCATTGGTATGAATTTATAGCTGTCAAAAATGGCACTTATGAAATAATAATGCCCGTTAATCATAATAAAAATTAATAAACTTAATATATATAGAAAATTGCCCATTATAGGTACCTGAACATTGTTTTGTATATCCAATACATTGACAATCCCAAATCCCATTGACATATCGATGAGTTCTCCGGCTATATAGATGGCATGGAAAAAAAGAAAGCTCACAAAGCCAATTATAAGTCCTATTAAAAATTCTTTTATCAGGATAACCGAAAATTCTACAATATTATCAGTAATGGAAATTTCTGGTATTAAATTTTTAAGTATTAAAGTTAAAAACAAGCTTAACCCGATCTTCACAACATATGGTATTTCTCTTCTACTGAAGATAGGATTCAAGATAGTTATCCCAAGAATCCTTGAAAACAATAACAGAAAATTCACAACCCATGTAATAACAACAGTGTCATTCATTTAAGCACCTATCTTATATACTGAATAATATTTGAAAGAAGATTATTGGTATATGATGTAATAACATTGAGCATCCACGGTCCGAGCAATATCAATATTAAAATAACAGCAAGTATCTTCGGAATAAACGTCAATGTCTGTTCCTGTATCTGCGTAGTAGCCTGAATTATACTTACTAACAAACCAACGGCCAATGTTATAATAAGTATTGGTGCACTTAATTCTAAGAAAACATATAAAGCTTGTCTCCCTATATCCATTACAAATTCTTGACTCATATATATTTCTCCCTCTCAATTAAAACTGACAATAAGGGATTTTATAATAAGATCCCAACCATTTACGAGTATAAATAGTAGTATCTTAAAAGGTAATGATATCATTACCGGTGGCAACATAAACATACCCATCGACATGAGCACGCTGGATACAACCATATCAATTATTAAAAATGGTATATAAATGAGAAAGCCCATCTCAAAAGCTGTTTTAATCTCACTTAATATAAAAGCAGGAACCACAATCCTTAGAGGTAAGTTATCTACACCTTCCTGGATATTTTCTTTAGAAAGGCTTAAAAATAAATTTAAATCACTTGTTCTCGTCTGCTTTAGCATAAACTCCCGTATGGGTTTTATACCTTGCTCTAAGGCCTGCTCTTCGGTTATTTGACCATTTATATATGGTTGAACCGCATTGTTGTTTACTTGACTTATTACAGGAGACATTACAAAAAGAGTTAAAAACAATGCCAGTCCAATTAGTACCTGATTTGATGGAACCTGCTGCGTCCCAAGGGCACTTCGGGTAAAGGAAAGTACAATGATTATTCTTGTGAATGAAGTAAGCATTATAAGTAATGATGGAGATAATGTAATTATGGTTAAAATAAGCAAAATGTATAATGATGGCGCCAACCCCGAAGTACTGCCTGGGCTTATATTTATACTTATATTTGGAGGTATTGTATTCTGCATTTAATTTCACCTTAAGACCCTTTTTTGTTCTTAAAATATTTTCCCAGAATTTCCCTGAAATTACTTACTGCTAGTCCATTGGTATGAACACTGGAATCGTCTGCCTCAATATGTTCGCTGTCATTTAAATAATCAATTTGTGAAATGATTCGTATATCATTATTGGTTACACCTATAAGATATAGATATTTACCCACTTTTATCAAAAGTATATATTTATCTCTGGCAATAATATACCTGTCTATAACTTTTATATGTTTTGTCCTGTTTGTAGATACTGAAAAAGCAGCAAAATATTTGGTTACGTAGTATGCCATTAAAAGTATTAATGCAAATACAAACAAAAACCACAAAAATGATTGAATCCCCATAATCATCTATCCTATAATCTTTTTAACTGCCTCTATTACCCTCTCGGCCTGAAATGGTTTAACAATAAAGTCTCTGGCACCTGCTTGGATTGCCTCTATAACCATTGCCTGTTGTCCCATAGCCGAACACATTATTATTTTAGCATTAGGGTCTACTCTCCTTATCTCCCTTACTGCCTGTATACCGTCAACCTCAGGCATGGTAATATCCATAATGACAAGATCTGGACTTAATTCCTGGTACTTATCCAAGGCAGTAGCACCATTATCGGCTTCTCCTATAACCGTATACCCATTTTTAGTAAGAATATCTCTGATCATCATCCTCATGAAAGCAGCATCATCAACGATTAATATATTTTTGCCCATATTATACCTCCATATTTCTATAAGAATTGATTAATTCATTTTTATCATTCTTTATAATATCTGTTATTCTAACACCAAAGTTCTCGTCAATTACTACTACCTCACCTTTTGCTATTATTTTCCCATTGACAAGTATGTCAACTGGTTCTCCGGCTATCTTGTCCAATTCAATGACAGACCCCGTACCAATCTCCAATATCTCTTTAATAGTTTTTCTTGTTCTTCCCAACTCTACTGTCACATCAAGAGGAACATCCATAATAAGATCAATATTAGATGTAACAGCGCCAGGTGTCTCACTGAGTTCCTGAAATATTGCTGGTTTTACCTCAACCTTCCCTCGCGTGTTTTTCATTTCTGTGTCGTTGATTGCACCAGTCTTTTTCACATCTTCTTTCTGAATGGGTTCATCGTCTTTAGTATGCTCATCAGTATTTGGTGTAAGGCTGCTTACAATCTCCTTTGCAAAATCAATTGGCATTAGTTGCATGATTTTGCTGTTTATCAGATTGCCAACAACCATATCAAAGGATATCTGTACCAGCTTGTCCTGGTGAAGAGGCAAGTCACCAGGTACATCAGAAGGAAAATCCACTATAAATGCTTTTGGAGGCGATATATTAATATCCTTTTTGAGTATGGTTGCTAGAGATGTTGCAGCAGAGCCTATCATCTGATTCATCGCCTCAGATACGGCGCTTAGCTGTAAATCACCTATTTCACCATTAATATTTGTACCGTCCCCTCCCATCATAAGATCTGTCATTATCATTACATCTTTTACTTCAAGAATTAAAAGGTTAAATCCTGTAATTCCCTTGGTATATTCTACAAGAATTCCCACATAGGGTACTGGATAATTGACCTTTAGTTCCTCCCATGTCACTATCGAAACACTCGGAGTAGTTATTGAAACTTTATTTCTCAATAAAGTGTAAAGAGTTGTGGCAGACGTGCCCATGCTTATATTTCCAATCTCGCCCAGTACATCAATCTCAAATGGTGTTAACACCTCGGACTCCATTGATTGGCTATTTACAGCTGATACCCCATGTAACAATGCATCAATTTCTTTCTGAGAAAGTATATTATCAGACACCATGCTCTCCCCCTTCATATTGCCCTAAGACCTTCACAGCTAATTTTCCGCGGTTTTTGCCGGGAATACCCTTAAACATTTTCTTATTTTCTACATACACATCCACTCCACTGGTGACGCTATTATTAAGCTGTATCACATCACCTGGTGATAGGTTCAATATATCAGCAATTTTTAATTCAGCTTTCCCAAGGACACCGATTAAAGTTACATATGTGGATTCTAATCTCTTTTCAATATTTTTCATATCCTGCTTACCAGTCTGCGTGTTTGGAGTGGAGTACCAGAATCGTGTACTTAATTTAGGTATAATTGGTTCAATTACCATGTGAGGGATACATATAATCATATACCCTTCATTTTTACCTATCTTTATATTCATGGTAAACAGAGCAACAGTCTCATTTGCTGCAGCTATTTGAGCAAATTGCGTATTGGTTTCAATTTTTTGGAGTGATGGTTTTAAATCAAGAAAATTAGACCATGGCTCTTTTAGGTAACTTACCAGTTCCCTTATTATCTGTTCCATCAATATTAGCTCTATCTCTGTAAAATTTTTAGAATTATAGTCACCTTGCCCACTACCGCCCAATATTCTGTCAATCAAACTATAAGCAGTATTACTATAAAACCCTATTATTATAGAACCATTTAATGGTGAAAAATCCACTATACCAAGTATCATTGAATTTGTAATAGAATTATTAAACTCATAATAGGTTAATTGTTCGGCAGAAATAACATCTATCTGCACCATAGTTCTTAAATAACCTGAGAGAAAAGTAGCAGCAGATCTGGAAAACTCATCAAATATCATCTGCAGTGTCCTTAAATGTTCCTTGGAAAACTTATTTGGCCTTCTAAAATCATAAACCTTTATTTCTACTTTTTCTTCTTCTTTTTTTATTTCATTTACATCAAGTTCCCCACGGTTTAATGCATTTAGTAATGCATCAATTTCCTGCTGATTCATCACATCTGACATACTCTCTCACCACCTTTACTGGACAACAAAATCAGTAAAGTATACATTTATAATGTCGCTTGTATTAAATAACTTATTAAGCCTTTCTACTAACTTCATTCTCAACTTATCTTGTCCCTCAGCACCATCAATCTCCTCAACTGTTGAATCTCGTAAAGTAGAATATATTTCATCCCTCATTTCTGCATTCCGTTTATTAAATTCAGAAATCAACGCCTTATTGGAAAGCTCCAACTGTATATCAACTTTGATGTACCTTCTGCTGCCTTTCAGATTTGTTATAAATGAATCACCCGGTGAATAATATACCACGTTTTTTGTATCATGTGAAGGCAAAGAATCCGCATTCATTACAAAAAAGTAAAGATAAGCTGCAATCGCTGAAACTATTATAATCAATACCACAAGCAAAATATTTACAAGATTTTTCATCATATTCTCCCCTTCATTGATCATTTATTACTGGAACCATTTACTATTATTATATCAACACGTCTATTCTTTGCTCTCCCCTCTTCTGTCTGATTATCAGCAACAGGATGGTATTCACCATATCCGGCAGCAGAAAGAGTTGATGGATCCATCCCCACGTTCTCAATAAAATATTTAACAACATTTGTAGCTCTTGCTGTAGAAAGTTCCCAGTTTGAGGGAAATTTTTCATTATGTATAGGCACATTATCTGTATGGCCCTCCACCCTTATTGGTTTATCAGCTCTCTTTATTATCTCACCTACATTTTTTAATATTTCTTTTGCTTCTGGCTTTATATCTGCCTTGCCAGTATCGAACAAAGCAGTATCTACAAATCTTATAAGTATTCCTCTCTCATTAATAGTAACCTGTACAGAGTTGCTTAAATTGCTTTGCTCTATATATGTCTGAATATCATTATATACATCGGCAATATCCTCAAAATTTGTGTTTGTAGCTGCTACGTTGGATCCAGCACTTCCTTGAGTTTCTAACTGAGCAGCAGTATTTTGAAGGGTATGTCCCTCCTTTACAATACCTAAATATCCTTGAAGAGACTGAATAAGTGCTTGATATTTATTCATGTCAATAGTCGATAATGAAAAAATCATGACGAAAAAAGTCAATAAAAGTGACATCAGATCGGCGTATGTGTTCATCCATTCCTTTGAGTCTTGAGGTCCATCATCATTCTTCGAACGCCTACCCTTTCGTGACATTTAATTCACCTTCTCCTGCTTGGCTTGTGGCTCTGTCATATAACTCTCTTACCTTTGGAGACAAAAATGCTTTTAATTTTTCTTCTATTATCCTTGGGTTCTCACCAGACTGTATGGAAAGTATCCCTTCTAGCATCAACTCTTTTTGCAGTGTTTCTTGTTTTGTAAGATAAGAAAGCTTCCTTGCCATAGGCAGAAATACCAGATAGGCCATTAGTGAACCATAGAAAGTAGTTATTAAAGCAACAGCCATACCAGGGCCAACCTTTGATGGGTCGTTCAAGTTTTTCAACATATTTATCAGGCCAATCAGGGTACCTATCATACCAAAGGCGGGAGCAAAAGTAGCAAACGTCTCAAATACACCCTGACTTTGCTTATGCCTATCTTCAAGGAAATCTAGTTCTGTCTCCATGATATTTCTTATTAACTCTGGATCTGTCCCATCTACAACCAACAAAATTCCCTTTTTAAGATAGGGATCTTCCAAATTTTCTGCTATATCCTCCAATGCCAGCAATCCTTCTCTTCTGGCAGTATTTGCAAGGGAAACGATCTGTTTTATTACTTCACTGTTATTTACTGGTTTATTAAAAAATATAAACTTCATTACCTTGAATGAATCCAATACCTTGCTAAGTGGGTATGAAATCAATGTACTTGCAATTGTACCACCAATAGTTATCATAAGTGATGGCACATCAATATATGTTGTTAAGGATCCATTTAATAAAATGGATATAATAATTAAAGCAACTCCTGATATTATTCCAATAAAGGATGCTATGTCCATTTTATCACCTCAATTGTCTCTAAGGTTGATGTTCGAAAAAATTTCCCATTTATATTTAATAACCCTATCAACGACCTCATTCATTGACTCTAAGACAACATACTTGTGTCCGTTAGTCAAGGTTATGACGGTATCAGGAGTAGACTCTATATATTCAATTAATTCACTGTTTAATACAAATTCCACTCCATTTAATCTGGTAAGATGTATCATTTTTAAAAATCCTCTTTTCTATATGCCACAGGGAAAACCCTGTGGCATAAAGTTTATCTCTTCATATTAACTAATTCCTGTAAAAGCTCATCGGCTGCAGTTATTATACGTGAGTTTGCCTGAAAGCCTCTCTGAGCTATAATCATGTTTGTAAATTCCTGTGAGAGGTCAACGTTGGACATTTCAAGAGTGCCTGGATTTATCACACCTAGTCCTCTACCTCCGGCCTGGCCAATTTCCGGATTCCCTGAATTATTTGTGTCTATAAAAAGGTTGTCGCCAATCTTTTGAAGACCACCCTCATTGGCAAAATCCGCAATAGCAAGGACACCAAGAAGCTGTCTGCCCCCGTTGCTATAGGTACCAACCACCTTACCATATTGGTCAATTGTAAAACTTTCCAATGTGCCTGCTGCATAACCATCCTTGTCTACAGCTTTGGCTGTTGTATCTCCAGCAAACATTGTAAAGTTATCGATTGGAAATGATATTGTTATATCCTGAGTTGCAGCACCATTGTTATAAGTTATGCCAGTTATTGGCAATGTCATAATGCCATCTGTTGCTACAGTATCAGTGTCAGTAAGCTTACCATTTGCATCAAATGTAAACGTAACAGCAGCAGGGAAAGTAGAGGTTATTGAGCTATCATTTGTAGTCAGACTGACATCCCATGTATTAGAGCCAGTACGAGTAAAATGCAGAGTTAAAATGTGCTCATTCCCCAATGAATCATATATAGATACATTATATGAAATTTCATTGTCCGGGGAGGTATCGGGTGTTCCTGCATCCAGGTTGCCTCCCATCGTTATATTGGTTGTAGGCATGGCCCCCAGTGTCAATTTATTAAACAGGTTCAAGGCTGCAGGTTCTGTTGCAGTATCATAATTGCCATCCACATCTGCCTGCCAACCGAGAACCAAGTAACCTGAAGAATTTACAAGATTACCTGAGCTATCAAGCCCAAAATTTCCAGCCCTGGTAAAATATCTGCCACTGTTGTCGCCAACTACGAAAAATCCATTTCCGCTTATTGACAGATCGAGTGGGTTATCAGTTCTTTGTGAACTGCCATTGGTAAACAGGTTGTCAATAGAAGCTACCGATACACCAAGTCCTATCTGTTGAGGATTGGTACCACCCCTGCCTTCCTGAGGCCCTGTAGCTCCTCTTAAAGTCTGACTGAACACATCTTTAAATGTTATCCTGGCAGTCTTATACCCAGGGGTATTTACATTGGCAATATTGTTGCCAATTACATCCATCATTGCCTGATGGGCCTTTAACCCAGAAATGGCTGAAAACATTGAACGCATCATAATAATTACTCCCTCCTTTGAGGCACCGTGATGAGACCTTTCAGTAAATCCAGGCCTTAGCCTCCCATAAAGGGTCCAGCTATACTATCACAGCACCGTCTATATTGGTAAATACATTTTCCTTTAAATGTTGTCCATCTACGGCCGTAATAACCGTCCTTGACTTTATGTTGACTATAAAGGCACGATCGTCCATGAGCACAAGCGAGTTCTTTATGCCTTTATCCTGAGCCTTTTTCACAGCAGAACTCAATTTATTGATGTCATCTTGCGAAAGATAGATGTTTCTGCCTTCTATCCTTTCGCTGGCATGCTTCGAAAAATTAAGATATTCTGTAGTTTTTAATTCTTCATCTAAAACTTTTTTGAAAGAATTATCTTTAGCTTCATGGTTTTCACTTTTGACTGGCCCTGTTAACTGTTCAGGTAATATTTTATTTATAATCATTTTAGACCACCTCACTCTGAAGGTGCTACCGTTATGACATTATCTATTGGAATATCGATACCGTTGACTATTATATATGCGTTTCCCTTGTCTACCCGTATGCCCTGCACAATTCCAGATATTGTATCATCTCCTGAAGATGAATTGGCAGATATACTCTTGCCAATAAGATCTATTGCTTTTAATTGGTTTACTCCAGAATATACATTCTGAACACTTTCCAGAGTACTAAACTGAGCAATCTGAGCAATAAATTCTTGGTCATCCATAGGTTGCAATGGATCCTGATTTTTAAGTTGCGTTATAAGAAGGTTTAAAAATGCTTCTTTGTCAAGGGTGTCATTGCTCTTGACATCTTTTGTCGGCTCTACGAGAAAATTTTCCACATTCATACTGACCTGCTGCATTAGTTTCACCTCACACAATGCAATCTACATGCTCCTTATTGATAAATGATACAAATTCATAATCCTTATACTCCTGTTCGACATTTGTAAAAAATATCTGATGTCGCCTCTCAGGGGTTCGATGCTGACCATTATTGAATAATCCACCGCTGTCAACTGATACTGAAAGATTGTCCACCTGTATACCTTGTTGATTTAGTGAATTTTTAAGCTGGTCTATGTTTGTTTCTATCATATTTTTTACATCCTGGTTCTGAGTAGTAATCTTTGCTGTGATTACATTTTTATCTACTACAATCTGCATGACAAGCTTGCCAAGGTTTGGTGGCTTTAAGCTTATAAGAGCTTCACTTTTCTCACTGTCTTTTAATATCAACCTTACCCCATCTACAATCTGACTAAAGATGTTCTCTATGGTCGTACCTGTCTGGACTTTGTCAGGTACGGCTAATTCATTTTCTGATTTAAAGGCAGCATCAGACATATGAGAAACACTAAAATAATCCATCATTCTGTCTACATTTTGGGATTCATTTTGAAATTGGCCAGGCCTAAACTCCTGTTTCTTATTGACTAACTCTTCACTATTGTTTTCAGCATTTAAAATCGCATGTTCTCCATTCTCCACAGCACCTGAAGTATCAGAAACTTTGTCATTACCCATTTGTTGCATATCCGCAATATTAACCCCATCATCAGAAGTTGAGACGAGTCCCATACTGTCTATGTTTTGCTTTAGCAATTTATCTTGCGATATATTTTGTATTTTTGTTTCATCAGCCGCTTTGTTCTTGTCCAAGAGTATCCCTAAAGCTGTTTCAATTTTACTCTGGGTATCTGCACCATTCTTATCCAGAAGTACCCCTAAAGCTGTTTCAATTTTACTCTGGGTATCTGCACCATTCTTGTCCAGAAATACCCCTAAAGTTGTCTCAATTTTACCCTGGGTATCTGCACCATTGGCATTGGGTAATGTCAATTTATCAAGTATAGACTCAACTGTCTTTAATAAATTTGACAAATTAACGTTGAGTTTTTCCATATTGTTATCTAAACTCATTGATGGTTTAACACTTTCACTTTCGGCAGTTCCATTTATATCGGTTTGCAGAATATTAACAGGATTGATTGAGCCAATAAGTACTGATAAAATACTTAAATCATTCTCGTTTATGATCTTCTTCAATATGTTATCCAGAGTTATTTTAAAGGTATCATTTTTTTCAGCACCACCTTTTAATTTATTTTCAGGAAATAATAAGTTAGAAATATTCACATTTTGCAATGCCGCATTCACGCGCTCACCTCCTTTCAATCCATAATTTATTGCATTGGTGAAAATGCCTTTGTAATCCTTGCTGCGTCCTTAGAATTCATATTGTTCATTATTTTAGCAGCAAGATCTGGGTTCATGTTCATCAGTATCTGTGCTGATAGAGTAACGTCTTTTAAATCAACCAGAGCATTTGCTGCCACTTGGGAGTTCATTTTGCTATAAAGGTTTGATATATTCTTTACATCTCCAAGTGCAAGAACCTCTGTAATACTAACAATATCTCGAGAATTCATATTGTTCATTATTTTAGCAGCAAGATCTGGGTTCATGTTCATCAGTATCTGCGCTGATAGAGTAACATCTTTTAGATTGAGTAGAGCATTCGCTGCCGCTTGTGAGTTCATTTTACTATAAAGATTTGATATGCTTTTTATATCATTGAACTGGGAATTTTGCTTTGTATTTGTGGTTCCGACAGCATTATTTAGCATTGCCTCTTTTTGATTGAGTTTTGCCTCTTTTTCATTGAGTATCTCTTCCCTTTGCTGTAACTGCTCCTCTAAAGCGTTTAAAGATTTTTCCCTTTGCGCCAAAAGGTCTTCTGCTGGATTCTGCTTTGGTGCCTCTTGTATAAGATTGTTAACCACTGGCATGTCTTTTAACAAATCCTTCACTATATTAGGTGATTTTGTGAAGAAACCAAAATAAACAAGTATACTAAGCAGCAAAGTAACCACTAAAGTAATTATAACTGGAAATTTGCTACCTTTTTTCCTTATTTCAGCCTTCTCTATCATTACTGCCCACCTGCCTGAAGTGATTTGTCAAAGCCAGGTTATCCATCAGTGTATAATCTTCTTTTTGTAACTCCGAAATGTATTGCTGTAGCTTAGCTGCTTTCATCTTCTCAAGGGCATCAACCGTCCTTTTAAGCCTTAAATATTCTTCCTGTTTTTTTCTTACTATCTTTTCTTGCTCAGCCTTTTTCCTATCAAGATCAACTTTTATAGCATTTAGATTGATAAGATAATTCTTATAAAACTTATAATTCCACACTGTGATGACATTTTCACCAATCTTAATACAAAAATCCGAATAACGATAAATTTCTTGAATTATATTAGACAGCATATCCTGGCTTTCCCTCAACTTATTTATTTCTTTTGTCAATTCTTCTCTCTTTATGTTCTTTTCTTGCCCTTTTATCTTCAACACTGATTCGAGATTAAATCTAAATTTTTTCATCTTCTAACACTCTTTATTCTAAAACCAACGCTTTTAGTAAACTAAATGTGGTATCAAAACTAAAATTTTCTTCTGCTCCCTGTCTTAGGAAGCTTTCAATTTTATCATGCAGGTATATTGCCCGATCAATCCTTTTATTTGAGCCAGCATTATACATACCAATATTGATTATGTCTTCTGCCTCCTTGTATGCAGCCATACTATCCTTAATCTCACCAGCAATCCTCTTATGTTCATCAGTCACAATGTCATTCATCACCCTGCTTACACTGGCCAATACATCGATGGCCGGATAGTGATTCTGATTTGCAAGCTGCCTTGATAAAACAATATGTCCATCTAAAATACTGCGACATGCATCGGTTACAGGCTCATTGAGGTCGTCTCCATCCACCAGCACAGTATAAAAACCTGTAATAGAGCCACGCTTGAGATTGCCAGCTCTTTCTAACAACTTCGGAAGATTCGAAAATACCGATGGAGTATACCCCCTCGACACAGGTGGCTCACCTATGGCCAAACCAACTTCTCTCTGTGCCATAGCAAATCGTGTCACTGAATCCATCATGAAAAGGACATCAAAACCCATGTCACGAAAATACTCAGCAATAGCTGTAGCTACATATGCCCCTTTAACTCTAATTAGTGCAGGTTCATCAGAAGTTGCAACTACTAAGACGGACCTCTTCAACCCATCCTCACCCAGGTCCCGTTCAATAAAATCTTTGACCTCCCTCCCTCTCTCACCAATGAGAGCAATTACATTGATGTCAGCTTTAGTATTTCTTGCCATCATTCCTAAAAGAGTGCTTTTGCCCACACCACTCCCGGCAAATATTCCTATCCTTTGCCCTTTACCAACTGTAAGCAATCCATCAATCGCTTTAATTCCAACAGTAAGTGGTTTATTTATCCTTTCACGCTCCAAAGGTCGGGGTGCATGATTTTGAATAGGGTAATAGTCGGTATAGTAGATGTCTCCATTTCCATCTATAGGTCTACCAAGACCATCCAGAATCCTCCCAAGCATTTTTTCACTTACTCCAACAGTCAATGGTAAATTTCTTGCAATCACTTCAGAACCAGGTCCTATGCCATCCATCTCCCCTAACGGCATTAAAATTGTATTTCCATCCTTAAAACCTACAACCTCAGCCGGAATCGCTCTCTCACCGTTTAATGAAAACACATCACAAACATCTCCAACTTTAGCAGATGGCCCTTGAGAAACTATTGTAAGGCCTATTACGTCCTTTGTTACTCCCTTTATGGTATAAAACGGTGTGGTCTCAACTGCTGTAAAATATTTATCTAGGTTTACCATTTTTCAAAACCTCAATTAAAATATCCTTTATTTTATTCACCATATTTACCATGGAATAATCTATAAGTCCATTAGGTGTCTCTATTATAAAGTCACCCTTTGATAATCTAAGTTCTGGTATTATCTTGAATTCTTCACTGAATTGTCCTTTCAAAGTTTCAGCATCATCGTAGCTTACCCTAACATTGATAACTTTGCTGTTTTTCATTTCCTTTAAAGCCCCGACTACCCTTTTTGATATGGAGTCTTTTAAATTTCCAATATCATCGCAAAGCACCTTTTCGCATATTTTTACGACTAAATTTATTGCATCCTCTTCAACAATATCATACAACTTCTCTTTTTCTTTTATAATTTCATCCTTTATTGCATTAATCTCTGATAATTTTAATTCATACTCTTTATAAGCATCTTTTTTACCCTCTGCATACCCTGCCTTATATCCCTGGTTTTTCCCCTCATCATAGGCCTCTTTCTTAATTTGTTCAGCTTCTTGTCTTGCCATTTTCAGTATATCCGCTTTTTCTGCTTCAACCCTTTTCATAAATTTTTCATATAATTCATCAAAATCTTGTTGTTCTTTTTCGATAGTCGTTAATTGTTTTGCAGAAGATGGGAACATATCAAACGGTATTATGCTTAAATCATACTCACTGTCAATTATTACTTGTGCCCCTTTAAATACCTTAGACAATTATCTCATCGCCTCCACCTCTTGAGATAATGATTTCACCAGCATCTTCCAGTGAACGTATGATATTTACAATCCGCTGCTGAGCCTCTTCCACATCCCGCAAACGTACTGGGCCCATGTATTGTATATCTTCCTGGATCATCTCTGCCAGCCTCTTCGATATATTGGCATATAACACCTTAGCAACATCTTCACTGGCGCCTTTAAGTGCAAGGGCAAGGTCATGATTATCTACTTCTCTCAATACTCGCTGTATAGACCTGTTGTCCAGATGTACAATGTCCTCAAACACAAACATACGTTTTTTTATCTCTTCAGCCAGTTCCACGTCATTAACCTCAAGGTTATCTAAAATATTTTTCTCAGTACTCCTGTCTGAAGCATTCAAAATATCCACAATTGTTTGAATACCACCCGTTGTTGTATAGTCCTGTGAAACCAGTGTGGATAGTTTTTTCTCCAAAATTCTTTCTACCTCTTTGATTACCTCCGGTGAAGCACTATTCAATCTGGCAATTCTTTTTGCCACATCTACCTGCCTATCCTGTGGAAGCGCAGAAAGGATAACAGCTGCTTGGTCCGGCCTTAAATAGGACAGCACCAGAGCTATGGTCTGTGGATGTTCATTCTGTATAAAGTTCAACACCTGTGAGGGGTCAGTCTTCCTAACAAAATCAAAAGGCTTCACCTGGAGGCTGGTAGTAAGGCTATTTATTATCTCAATTGCCCTCTGCGTGCCCAGTGCCTTTTCAAGGACCTCTCGGGCATATTCAATACCACCCTCAGATATATACTCCTGTGCCACACACAGCTGATAAAATTCGTCTATTATCTTCTTTTTGTCTTCAGGATCCACTTTGTTAATATTTGCAATTTCCAGTGTTAACTCCTCAATCTCGTCTTCTCTTAAATGTTTCATTACCTGGGCTGATGCCTCTGGGCCCAGCGCTATGAGAAGCATAGCAGCTTTCTCCTTACCACTCAAGCCAGTCCTTGTCTTTGCCACATGTACCACTCCTACTCTTCATTGAGCCACGTCCTGATAAGCTGTGCCACCACATCGGGCTTCTGCTTTATCAACCTCTCGATCTGCTTTTTCGGATCATTCTCATTTTCTTTGACGACTATTTCTTCAATTGGCATCGGCTGTGCCACCGGGCTAACAGGTTCAACCACAGTACCTTTCCTTGAGATTAATAATCTTCTTCCTATAAGGAGGCCACCAACAATGGCTGCTGCGATCAATCCTAAGATTATATACATCCGAGTCTGCTGCTGTCTATTACTTTCATTCATAGCATTTTGCATTTCTTCTTGCAAAGACTGATCGAATGCTTGGGCTATAATCGTTATGTTTTGTTCAGGATCTCCGGTAAGGCCTACAGAATTTTTAATCAGGTTTCTAATTGACCCTTCATCAATAGCAACTGGTTGGCCATTTTCATCTTTTGGTGGATTTATGGCCACAGACACAGATATATTATCTGTATCAATCTGACCTTGAGCCTTAACAAATTCATTTTTTATCTCGTTCAATTCATAGTTTATTGTTGTAGTTTCCCTATCTGAGCTAGAAGTATTGTTATTACCAGCAGGATATGTTGAAGCTACATTTGAGCTTGTTCCTGCTGCTCCTCCTGCATTCTGACCTGTAGAACTTTCCTTTAACTGTTGATAACTTCGTATGGCACTATTAGCATTTATTACATCACCGTTTTCATTGGAATTAGGTTCGTATGTGGTTTTGACTGTCTTATCGTAGTCAAAATCCAATGGAGCTGATACGTTCACAATTACATTGCCCGGACCATAAATTTTTTCAAGCATACTCTGTAGGTTTTTCTTCAGGGTTTCTTCAACCTCACGCCTTAAGTTCATTTGGCTGTTTACGGTCCCCGTCAAATCACCTGTATCATAAGACAGGATATTCCCCCTGTTATCAATAACCGTTACGTTCTCTGGCTTTAAGCCAGCCACACTTTTAGTAGCAAACTGTATAATGCCGTTAACCTGTTCCTGAGATATGGTTGTACCAGGTGCCATATCTATTCTTATGGCTGCCGTAGCTGCCTTTGTGTCTGTATTTAGTGCCCATGGTTGTTCATCTGGTATGGACAATACCACATATGCATCCTGAACATTATCCAGACTTTTAATGGCATTTTCAATCTCTTTCTGAAGAAAATACTGGTACTTTTTCTGTCTTTCCATATCAGTGGTACTCAAGTTTCCAGCAAATGCGTCATCAATTGTAAAACCGTCATCAAGCAGGCCACTGGAAGAAAGCTCTATGCGCAACTTGTCCCGATATTCTTTAGGAACATATATTGTCGTACCACCATTTTCAAGTCTATAAGGCACCTTATAATCATTTTCAAGAGCTTCAACAACCTTACCAGCATCCTTTGAACTCAGGCCACTAAATAAAAGTACATAGGATGGTTTATTTAAGAAATACACAAGCAGAGTAATAGCAACTAATAAAACAACAAAAGAGACTATTATCCTGATTCTTTGTTCTTTGTTAAGGCTTGCCCAGAATTCATTTATTCTATCAGAGATTTTCTTAAGACCTTCTGCCATCTATATTTCGTCCTTTCAAACCTGCATTCTCATTATTTCCTGGTAAGCCTCCAGAGCTTTATTACGAATGGCAATAGTAAGTTCAAGCGCCAGATCGGCCTTAACGCTGTCAATCATTACATCATGCAGTTGACCTGCATCACCCATGCTTAAACGCAAGTCACTATCTAAAGCCTTATTTTGAAGTTCATTTACTTTCTTGACAGCATCTTTCAAGATATCAGCAAAACTGTTATCACTAACAGAGTTTTTTTGTGTTAATAAAGTGCTCATATCGTCAATTGAATTGATTGGATTAACCATTTAATCCACCTCCCCTATTTTGCAAGATCAAGGGTCTTTACCAACATATTTTTAGTGTCATTTATGACAGTCATGTTCGCCTCATATGCCCTACTGGCAGAAATCAGGTCCACCATTTCTAATACTACATCCACATTGGGATACTCCACATATCCATCAGCCCGTGCATCCGGATGTCCAGGCTGATACACAAGCTTAAATGGACTTTGATCTTCAGCTATTTCCTTCACTTCTACGCCGCCCTTAGAAAACCCATTCATCTCTTCATTAAGTATTCCCGAAAAATTGTCTTTTTCTGAAAATATAGCTATTTTCCTTCTATATGGTCCACCGTCTTGGGTTCGTGTCACGTTAGCATTGGCAATATTATCAGCTATAATATCCATCCTTAACCTTTCAGCTGTAAGACCACTGGCACTGATATTTATGGTGTCAAACATGCCCATGCTTATCCTCTCCCCTCGTTAATTGCAAGTCTTATTCTTCTGTACTCATTACCAAGCTGCTGGACAAGAGAATTGTACAACAATGTGTTTTGTGCCAGAAGAGACATCTCCTCATCAATATCGACATTATTTCCATCCAATCTTTGAGAAGTACTATTATCTCTAACAATTACCCCATTTTCTTCTGCATTTGCATAGGTATCTATATGTCTATCATCTGTTGTTTTAAGTCTCATAGTCGTGGCGGCATCAAAGACCTTAGAAAAATCGACATCATATCTTTTATAATTTGGAGTATCAACGTTGGCTATATTGTTGGAAATAAGTGAATTCCTAAGCCAATATGTATCTAAAGCTCTTTTCATGAGGTTTAATGAAACAGAGAAATTTTCATCCATCATAAGTCCCACCCTTTAATACTATACTCCTTTTATTCAACTATTCGACAAAAAAACCAATTTTCCTCTTGATACAAGAGAATAATTTCTGTTTTCTTCATTATAATACAATCTTTAACAAATTTCTACAATAGGTCAAAAGACTTAAATTAAAGAGCCTTTTTTTCAAAGGCTCTTTAATTTAAGTTTATAAATTATACTATATTTTTATTTTTACTTAATCTTTTCCAATTCTTCTAGAAGTTTATCGTTTAAAATCTTAATATATGTCCCTTTCATTCCAAGTGACCTTGACTCAATCACACCTGCACTCTCAAATTTTCTCAACGCATTTACAATAACGGACCTGGTTATACCAACCTTATCCGCTATTTTGCTTGCTACAAGAAGCCCCTCTTTTCCATTTAATTCTTCAAAAATATGCTGAATGGCTTCCAATTCAGAATATGATAATGTACCAATAGCCATTTGAACAACAGCACGCTTCCTTGCCTCGTCTTCTATTTCTTCATTATGAGCTCTCAATATCTCCATCCCTACAACTGTAGCCCCATACTCTGCAAGAACAAGGTCATCATCATTAAATTTCTCTCCAAATCTTGCAAGCACAAGCGTTCCCAGTCTTTCACCGCCACCATTTATAGGAACAATAGTGGTAATTTTATCATCATATTCACATATTTTATCATCAGTAAAAACACAATTCTTATCTGTCATAGGCACATTTGCTTTTGTATCATCAACATCCATAAGCTCATCATTATAGTCTTCAGGAAACATTTTATCCTGAATAATATTCTCTTCTATAACATTGCACTTAAACCCCTCCATTAGGGCATAACCAAGCACTTTCCCCTTTCTGCTACCAATGTAAACATTTGAACTTAAAACTTCACTCAGGATCTTAGCGATATCGTCAAAGTCCACTGCCTGTCCAGCAGATGTTTGAAGTATCTTGTTTAATTTTCTCGTTTTTTCAAGCAAACTCATATTAAATCCTCCTACCTGTTAAATTATATATTTTTTAATATCATAATACCTGACGCTGTCCTTTAATTTATTCTTTACATAGCTGTCATCAATTAAAATATGATCTTCACAGTCTGGAGCCTCAAAGAGAAGGTCATCCAATAACTTCTCCATTACAGTATGAAGCCTTCTGGCTCCAATATTTTCTGATTCCTCATTCATATCCGCTGCTATTTTAGCTATTTCATCAATTGCACTTTCAGAAAATTCTACATCAATTCCCTCTGTCTTTAACAGCTCTTTATACTGCTTTACTATTGCATTTTGTGGTTCTGTAAGTATCCTTTTAAAATCGTCTTTGTTAAGACTTTGTAGCTGAACATGGATAGGAAATCTACCCTGAAGCTCAGGTATCAGATCACTAACCTTGCCAACATTAAATGCACCAGCCCCAATAAAGAGAATATAGTCCGTCTTTATAGGGCCATACTTAGTCATAACTGTAGTCCCCTCTACTATTGGTAGAAGGTCTCTTTGTACCCCTTCCCGTGAAACATCAGGGCCTTCACCTTGATAACTACCTGTTATTTTATCAATTTCATCAATGAAAATAATCCCCTCATTTTCAGCTTTTTTGATGGCCTCATTAACCACCTCATCCATATCAATAAGTTTCTCTGCCTCTTGCTGTTTGAGTATCTCTCTTGCTTCTTTTACCGTAGTTTTTCTCATTTTTCTCTTTTTTGGCATTAAGTTTGAAAATATATCTTGAAAGTTGATGTTAAGCTCATCAGAACCTGAAAACATCTGTACCATAGGGTTAAATGCCTCTTCAACCTCAATCTCAATTGTTGCGTCCTCAAGCTCACCATTTCTCAGTTTTTGCAACAGCTGTTGCTTCTTTTCTGCCAATCCAGGTTCTTCCACCTTTTCCTGAGAATTAAAATCCATATTTAATAGAAATTCCATTGGATTTTTTACACCCGTTTTTTTCTTGCCAGGCATGAGATAGTCCACCAGTAAACCCTCTGTCATTTCCGCAGCTTTTGCTTCTACCTCTTTATATTTTGCATCTTTTACGATGCGTACTGCTTCCTCAACAAGGTCCCTTACCATAGATTCTACATCTCTGCCTACATAACCTACCTCAGTATACTTTGTCGCTTCAACCTTCACAAACGGGGCATTCAAAAGTCTTGCAAGCCTTCTTGCTATTTCAGTTTTTCCAACACCAGTTGGACCTATCATTAAAATATTCTTAGGTGTTACCTCCTGCATCATCTCTTGAGAGAGCCTGCTTCTTCTGTATCTATTCCTCAATGCAACAGCTACTGCTTTCTTAGCATCTGCCTGTCCAACTACATATTTGTCCAGTTCTTTTACTATCTCTTTGGGTGTAAAGTACTCCATTATATCCCCCCCTATAGCTCTTCCAAAACAATATTGTTGTTTGTATAAACACAAATGGAAGCAGCTATTTCCATTGCCTTATAGGCAATATCTCTGGCAGATAGATCAGTATTAAGTTTCAAAGCTTTCGCCGCAGCAAGTGCATAGAAACCACCAGAGCCTATAGCAATTACGTCATCATCAGGTTCGATCACCTCACCATTCCCGGAGATTACTAAAAGGGTTTCCTTATCTGCCACAATCATTAGAGCTTCTAATTTTCTAAAGACCTTGTCCCTACGCCAATCCTTTGCCAATTCCATCGCTGCCCTCTTTAAATTTCCACTGTATTGCTCTAATTTTTCTTCAAATTTTTCAGAAAGGGTTAATGCATCTGCTACAGAACCCGCAAAACCAACGAGGACAGAATTATTGTATATCTTTCTGACCTTTTTAGCAGTCTGTTTTATTATGGCATTCTCCCCCATGGTCACCTGACCATCACCAGCTATTGCTACCTCATTCTTTTGCTTGACTGCAACAATCGTGGTTCCTTTAATCAAGATTTAGACCCCCTATCGTCTTGCGTTAATAATATTAACACAAAATCAAATTAATTGCAAGAAACCATTCTAAATTTTATTTATATTTTATATAACTGGAAAAATTATACTTTCTATATTACACTTCACTGTATTTACAGGATTTGTCTGAACATTTAAAATAGTTCTTTCCACCCCGCTTTTTTTCAACAAGTATACTTCCACATATTGGACAAATTTTATCTATAGGTTTATCCCATGTCATAAAACCGCACTCAGGATTATTTATACATCCATAGTAAGGTCTGCCTTTTTTGCTCTGCTTTTTCACTATTTCACCGCCACACACTGGGCATTTAATACCTATCTTTTCAAAATATGGTTTTGTATTTTTACACTCTGGATAACCAGGGCATGCAAGAAACTTTCCATATCTTCCATGCTTGATAACCATGTTTCTTCCACACCTCTCGCATATAACATCCGAGACCTCTTCCTCCAGCGTCACATTCCCCATTTTCTCCTTAGCATATTCCAAGGCTTTATTAAACTCTTCGTAAAATTCTCTTACAATTTCCACCCATTCTATATTGCCTTCTTCTATTTGGTCAAGTTTTGACTCCAATTCAGCAGTAAATTCAATGTCAACAATATCTTTGAAATAGTTCTTCATAATGTCTGTTACAATAAACCCCAATTCAGTCGGAACAAGATACTTCTTTTCTTTTTTCACATAACCCCGCTCCTGTATTGTACTGATAATTGGAGCATAAGTGCTCGGCCTGCCAATCCCATTATCTTCCAGAGCTTTTATGAGAGATGCCTCTGTATATCTTGGGGGTGGTTGAGTAAAGTGTTGCTTTGGGTCATAAGATATCACTTTTAAAATACTGCCTTCACTAAATTCTGGATATTCACTGTTTTCATCTTCTTCATCACTATATGCTACAAGATAACCGGGAAAAATAAGCATAGAGCCTGACGCCTTAAATATATAACCTTCACATTTTAGATCGACTGTCACGGTATTGTATACTGCCGGAGACATCTGACTTGCTAAAAATCTTTCCCAGATAAGCTTGTATAACTTGTATTGATCCTTAGAAAGTGACGTAGCTATCTTCTCAGGCGTTCTATATATAGAGGTAGGCCTTATACCCTCATGGGCATCTTGAATCTTTGTTTTTGATTTTACAATTTTTGTATCACCCAGATAGTTGTCCCCATAAATTTCCAATATATATTTCTTTGCTTCATTTTTTGCTTCATCTGCGATACGAGTAGAATCAGTTCTTATATATGTTAACAGGCCTACGGCCCCTTCTCCTGCAACCTCCACCCCTTCGTAAAGTTGCTGTGCTAATGCCATGGTTTTCTTCGCAGTAAAACCAAGCCTTTTATATGCTTCCTGCTGAAGGGTACTGGTAGTAAAAGCAAGAGGTGGATTCTTTTTCTTTTGCCCTTTTTTTACTGAAACTGTATAAAGATCCTTGCCTTCTATCTGGTTTAAAATATCATCCACCATGTCCTTATTTTTTAATTCTATTCTACCCTTTTCATCTCCATAAAAGTTTGCTTGAACCATTCTTCCATTGTTGTCAATTAAAATTGCAGCTAAAGTCCAATATTCTTCCGGTTTAAAATTATTTATTTCCTCCTCTCTGTCACATATTATCCTCACTGCAACAGACTGGACCCTGCCAGCACTTAGGCCGTATTTGACTTTGTCCCATAACAATGGACTTATTTTATATCCAACTAATCTGTCAAGTATTCTTCTAGCTTGCTGAGCATTAACAAGATTTTGATTTATTCTTCTCGGAGCTTTTATTGCATTCTTTATTGCATCCTTTGTAATCTCATGGAACTCAATTCGGCAATCTTTATTATCGTCCATATTCAATATGTTGGAAATATGCCACGATATTGCCTCTCCTTCACGGTCAGGATCGGTAGCTAGCAATATACTATCGGCTTTTTTGGCTTCTTTTTTAATTTTTTCTATAATAGATCCCTTGCCACGTATAGTTATATACCTTGGTGTAAAATCATTCTCTATATCAACGCCAAGCTGACTTTTTGGCAAGTCTTTTACGTGTCCTGCTGTAGCCTCAACATGATAATTTTTACCCAGAAATTTGCTTATCGTCTTTGCTTTTGATGGAGATTCAACAATAACAAGAGTTTTGCCCATAACATCACTCCTAAACCTTAACATAGAACTTCCCTGGAAGCTCTTTAATATAACCTAATAAAACCAATTTATTTAATACAGCTATTAATTCATTGATACTAACACCGGATATATTTGATATACTATTAATGCTTATTGGCTTATCGTCAATATAGTCTAAAATTTTTTTATAACCTTCAGAAAGATTATTTACTCTTTGATTCTCTATTTTTTCCTTTAAATCTATTCGTAATTCATATTCCTCTATTATGTCATTAACAGATGTGACCAGTTTAGCTCCTTCTTTTATAAGGTTATTAGTACCCATACTTGACTCATAATTGATATTGCCTGGGATAGCAAAGACATCTTTGCCTTGTTCAAGAGCAAAACCAGCAGTAATCAGTGAACCACTTCTTACACCCGCTTCAACTACCAGGACGCCCACACTAAGACCGCTTATAATTCTATTACGTCTTGGAAAGTTTTGTTTTAATGGTTCTGTACCAAGGGGAAATTCACTTACCAATGCACCACTTTTTGCTATCGTCCTGTATAATTCTTTATTCTCGCGTGGATAAATGATATCAAGTCCTGATCCAACTACTGCTATGGTTTTACCATTAGCAGATATTGCCCCTTGATGGGCCATTGAATCAATACCACGGGCCATACCGCTTACTATTGTAAAACCGGCAGCAGCAAGCCGAGCTGCGAAATTATAAGCAATCTGGCTACCATAATATGAGCAGTTTCTTGACCCCACTATGGCTATATTCATACCGTCTAACAGTTCCACATTCCCCTTCAAATACAATACAGGTGGTGGATAGTGAATATTTTTTAAGTTATTTGGATATTCGTTATCATTATATGTTATTAGTTTTATGCCCATAGAAGTTACTTTGTTAATATAAACATCGATATCTATATCTCTGCATTTTTGGATTTCTTCTATTAGGTTGTCATTTAATGATCCAATATTTTTCAGTTCATGTCGATCTGTTTTAAATACTTCCTCTGCTGATCCAAAATATTCTATAAGGTCAAAGAACCTTTGAGGGCCAACTTGAGGAACAAGGCTTAGTTTTATCCATGATTTATCCAGTTTAACCACCTTCTGAATCTTGATAAACTTCTTTCATATATTAGCACAAGTAATGTTACATATGCAATAAAGGAAAATTAAAGTTTGTGTAGAATTATATAATTGGGTGAATCAAATGAACAATATAGAGTATGAAAGACTTACTAAATTAAAGGCATACGAGAAAAAGTTAGTTGAAAATGGTATCAGGTATATAGGAGGAATTGATGAGGTTGGGAGAGGTCCATTGGCCGGGCCAGTGGTGGCTTGCTGCATTATTATGCCTTATGAAAGTTATATTGAGGGAGTAAATGATTCTAAAAAGTTAACAGCCAGGAAAAGGGAAACTCTCTTTGAGTTGATATTAAATGAATGTATAAGTTATGGAATTGGCATAGTAGATGAAAAAGTTATTGATTCTGTCAACATATTAAATGCCACAAGGTTTTCTATGAAAAAGGCAGTACAGAATTTAAAGGTATGTCCTGAACATCTCCTCATTGATGCTGAAAGACTTGATTCACTTGATATACCTCAAACATCAATCATTAAAGGAGATTGTCTATCTTACAATATTGCATGCGCTTCTATTGTTGCTAAGGTTATCAGAGACAGAATAATGACAGGTTATTCAAATATTTATAAGCATTATGGGTTTGAAAAAAATAAGGGCTATGGTACCAGAGAACACATAGAGGCAATTAAATATTATGGTCTTTGCGATATTCATAGACTGAGTTTTTGCAAAAAATTTGTAGGTGAGCTGAATGAATAAAAGGCAGATAGGAAATATGGGTGAAAATTTTGCTGCTGAATATCTGATAAAACATGGGGTTAATATCATTAGTAAAAATTATAGAGTTAGGTCGGGAGAAATAGATATTATAGGCCTTGATAAAGGTATACTTGTTTTTTATGAGGTTAAAACAAGGAGAGGCACAAGCTATGGAACACCGGCAGAGTCAGTTACACGCTTTAAACAGACCCATATAAAGAATACTGCAATTGTATTTATTCATCAAAATAAACCCCGATTTAATGGAATCCGTTTTGACGTTATTGAAATAATTTTAGATGGTAATTTTAATGTTAAGGAAATAAAACAGATAGTTAATGCCTTTTAGTATATAGATACAGGCCTGGCCTCTCTAAACCCGAGGGCTTCTAATATATGAATATCTTTAATATCATCCGAACCATCTAAATCCGCTATTGTCCTTGCAACTTTTAATATCCTGTTGTACGACCTTGCTGAAAGATGAAAACTCTCATAGGCATCCTTCATTAATTTTTTACAGTTATTGTCTAACTTACAATATATTGATAACATTGATGTTTTTAGCTGAGAATTATTAAATATATTTAAACCTTTGTATCTTTCAAGCTGCACAGCCCTGGCCTTGTCAACCCTTGTTTTTATTTCTCTTGAAGATTCAACCTGGCCATTGCTCGAGAGATTATCAAATTCAACTGAGTCAACATCCACATATATATCAATCCTATCCCTGATCGGTCCTGATATTTTATTTTGATATCTTTTTATTTCCAATGGCGTACACCTGCACATGTGATATGGATCACCGGGATAATAACCGCAGGGTGTTGGATTGGCTGAACCCAGAAGTAAAAAATTCGCAGGATAACTGATTGTGGCATTCACCCTTGAAATAGTAACTATGCCATCCTCCATAGGTTGCCTCAATGCCTCTAAGGCATCCCTTTTAAACTCTGGCATTTCATCCAAAAATAGCACACCATGGTGGGCAAGACTGACCTCCCCAGGTTTCGGATAGGAACCTCCACCTATGAGAGATGTAGCCGACACTGTGTGATGAGGTGCCCTGAATGGCCTGGCCTTAACTAAAGACTGGCCCTTGAGAAGACCAGCAGCACTATATATCCTAGTAACCTCAATGGATTCCTCAAATGTAAGGTCCGGCAAAATAGTTGGCAACCTTCTCGCAAGCATTGTTTTCCCCGTGCCAGGTGAGCCAATCATCATCAAATTGTGGCTACCTGCTGCAGCTATTTCAAGACCTCTTTTAGCCAGTTCCTGACCCCTCACCTCATTAAAATCAACATCATAGTAAGTATCACTGTCTTTACTTTTATTATTTAAATACCTCTCACAAATAAGTTTACCAGATAAAAATTCATAAATTTCCCTTAAATTCTTAAACGGCCAGACATTGATACCAGTTACAACAGCAGCTTCAGGAGCATTTTCATAAGGAATTATGAAGTCTCTATAGCCAAGTTCATATGCTTCAAGGACCATAGGCAAAATTCCTGGCACCCATCTTAATGTGCCATCAAGAGACAGTTCACCTATAAATATGTACTCATCTACCCTATCCTGTGTTATTCTCCCCATTGCAGTTAATATACCTATTGCTATTGGTAAATCAAGGGAGGCACCATCCTTTCTTGTATTAGCAGGTGCCAGATTTATCACAATCTTGGATGCCGGAAACTCAAAACCACTATTCTTGACTGCCGATTTCACACGTTCCCTTGCTTCCTTTACTGCCGTGTCTGCAAGGCCAACTATGTCAGTGCCAGGTAAACCATTGGATATATCAGTCTCTACACTCACCATATAGCCATTTACCCCAAGCAAGGCGAAAGATTTAACCTTAGATAACATATTCTATACCTCTTCTTCAATTTTCTTTATATACACCAATATCTCAGCCACTGCTTTATAAAGTTCAGGTGGAATGTAATTGCCAACATCAACCTTCATTAAAAGATCTGTAAGGTCCTGGTTTTCTATGATGTGTATATTATTTTTATTTGCCTCTTCAATAATCCTATCAGCAACACTTCCCCTGCCCTTTGCTATTACTACCGGTGCAGGTAGTTCAGCCCTATATTTAAGTGCAACAGCCTTTTTAAAATTTATACCCATACCTAAACCCTCTCACTAAAATTACCACCCAATGGATAGCCAAAAATATCAGCTGATATACTCCCCTTTATAAAGTGCAACCTTGTTCCTAAGCCAATTCTCTTTAAGCAATTTCTTATCTCACTGCGGTTTTTAAATAACAAGTCTAAGGTTGCTGATTTTTCAGTATAAAATTCCATGTCTATAATCTTTGCCATTTTATTATACCTCATCCGTATGCTTATGTTTCCAAGCATATCAGAGTTATACACTATAACAAGTTTAAAAACATTATCATTTTCAGCATTAGCTGCCTTTCCATTAACATATCCCTCTACTTTTATCAGTGAAGCAGGAAGACCATCTGCATAACCGGTCTGATATATAGAAAAATGAGAAGCAAGCCGTTCAAGTAACTCCATCTGTTCTTTATTCAAAGATAGATAATTGTCACTCAAAAGTTTCATATGAAATATCTTAAGCATAAATCTCAGGTTATCCTTATTGTCCTCCAGTCCCATCTTTTCAAGCATTTTTTTAGCTATTTCCACTTCATCTATAGATGATGGGACGTACCGTCCATTTTTATATAAATCGATAATTTTAATATAAAGTTTGTTATCAACTAAGGCTATAGGATAAAAGATGATATCCACTTTATCAGTATTCAAAAAATTATCAATCTGGCTCAATCTAATCATATGCCCATTAAACTTCAAAAAATTACCACCATCGTTTGAAATAATCTGACCTTTTATAGGTTGACCAAATTCTATTCCAGCCAAGAAGGTTCTATTAATTTCTTTATTTGAAATAATCACGTACGGATTTATCTTCATTCAAAACCACTCCGGCCTTTCTAACGAAATCCTGCCGAGCTTTCCCGTTTGAAAATCATTAAGAATCAACTTGGACGTCCTCTCGAAATCTATCTCGCCGCCTTTCAATTTACATCCACGTTTATCTGCTATATCAAAAAAGACATCTTCAGGTACTTTACTATCACTTACTGCGTAACGGTCCACAAATGCCGCAGGTTTTATCTCCAAAAGTTTATTGATAAGATGCAATGAAAGCTCATAAACATCTACTATATTGGGATTTATTGTACCGGTCAGTGCAAGATTTATGCCCACATTTCTATCATTTTGTTTGGGCCACAACAGGCCAGGTGTATCCATTAACTCAATATTATTTTTTAAACGCAACCACGAAAGCGAATGGGTCACTCCTGGCCTGTTTTCCACCCGTGCCTTGTTTATACCTGCTATTCTGTTGATCAGTTTTGACTTCCCAACATTGGGTATTCCCAGCACCATTACCCTTACCGGTCTTGCCAGCAGGCCCTTCTTTGCTCTAATCCCTGATATCTCATCTCTTACCTCCCTTAGATATTGTAACAGCCCTTTTATACCATCCCCGTTTACCGCATTTACAGAAACTGCCTCAATTCCATATTTATCTTTATACATTTTCTCCCATTCATCAGTAATGGTGCAATCAGCCAGATCTGCTTTGTTTAACACAATGATATGATGCTTATCTTTTACAAAAGATGAAATATCTGGATTTCTGCTGCTATATGGTATTCTGGCATCTAATACCTCAATCACTACATCTATAAGCTTGAGTTGCTCTGTTATCTGCCTTTTTGCTTTTGCCATATGACCAGGATACCAATTTATAACCATATCATATTACCTCAACAGTCCAAATTTATTTAATGGCCATATCCTTATAGTAGCCTTACCAATAATATTTTTAAACGGAACAGGACCAACATCCGGATAACGACTATCCCTACTCCAGTTTCTATTGTCACCCAAAACAAAAACAGTATCATCAGGGACCTTATCTAACTTAAAATCCATAAGTGTCTTTTCATTAATATAAGGTTCAATTAACTTTTTACCGTTAACATATACCTCCCCATCTTTTATCTCAATGCTGTCTCCAGGGAGTCCAATAACTCTTTTAATATAATGATATCTTGGATCCGACGGATATTTAAAAACTATTATATCCCCATATTTTGGAGGAGAAAACCTATAAGGCAATTTAAACACTATCAGGTCATCGCCGTTATGAAGTGTAGGTATCATAGAATCTCCATTTACAGTAATCGGTTCAAATATAAATCCCCTGATTAAAAAAGCTATAACAAAAGCTACAACTATAACCTCAATCCAGCTTAATACCTCATTCATAGTTTTTTTGTCCATACCAAGATCTCCCTATAAATTTAGGGACGAAAACGTCCCCAAAAATTATATTTCTTTTATTTTAGAGGCTTTGCCAACCTTACTCCTTAAATAATAAAGTTTGGCTCTCCTAACCTTACCCTTTTTTATGATCTCGATGCTATCAATTAAAGGAGAGTGCATAGGAAATGTTCTCTCCACTCCTATACCATATGAAATCTTTCTTACGGTAAAAGTCTCATTCAATCCTCCATGCTGCTTCTTTATAACTACGCCCTCATAAGGCTGAATCCTTTCCTTGTTACCTTCCACAACTCTATAATTCACCCTGATTGTATCGCCAACATTGAATTGAGGAAGATCCGTGCGCATTTGTTCTTTTTCTATTTCATTTATGATGTTCATCCTTGTCCCTCCTTTCTAACCGTCTTAATGACTCAATAAAAGCTTTATCACTATCATCAAGCACAGCTTTTTCAAGCAGATCTGGTCTATTATAAAATGTCTTTTCCAATGATTTTTTTCTTCTCCATTCTTTAATCAACGCATGGTTACCTGATAACAAAACCTCGGGTACGGAGATACCATTAAAAACTGCAGGTCTGGTATATTGGGGATACTCAAGTAAATAATTGTTAAAACTTTCCTCCTCAGTGGATGCTAAGTTGCCCAAAACCCCAGGTAAAAGCCTTGCTACAGCATCTATGACTACCATAGCTGCAATTTCTCCACCATTTAAAATATAATCCCCTATTGATATTTCTTCAGTAATACATGTTGTTATTATCCTTTCATCAATACCTTCATAATGACCTGAGACAATGACAATATGTTTTTTTGTCGCAAGTTCTTTCGCCTTCTGTTGGTTAAAAGGAATCCCTGAAGGGCTCAGATATATAATCGGCACCTCATTGTCAAGGTTTAAACTTTTAATTGCCCTGTATAATGGTTCTGGCCTTAAAACCATACCAGGCCCGCCACCATAAGGATAATCGTCAACCCTGCCAAATTTATCTTCACTAAAGTCTCTTATATTATGAAGATTAATGTCAATCAGGTTATTATCAATTGCCCTCTTTATAATTCCATAGGAAAAAACAGAGCTAAACATCTCTGGAAACAAGGTCAAAATATCAAATTTCATCCCATCAGCCCCTCAAGAAGTTCCACAATCATGTATCCACCGTCAAGATTTATTTCCTTTATTACGTTTGCTATTGCTGGAATCAATATTGTATCACCATTCTGATTGACAATTTCATATACATCATTGCTTCCTGGTGTATATATCTCTTTAATTATACCAAGGTAATTATTATCTATATCATATACTTTCAATCCAATTATATCACTTAAAAAGTATTCATCTTTGGTTAATTTAATGGCATGAGCTCTATCCACATACAAATAATTACCACATAATTTTTGTGCTGCTTCTATACTGTCAATTCCTATAAATTTTATTACCACAATTTTTTTGCTGTAACTCACATGCTCAATGTCGTATCGCTCTTTTCGCCCATCAAATTCTACATAAACAAACTCAAGGTCATCAAATCTTTCAAGGTATTGTGTCATAGGATAGACTTTGACCTCTCCTGCCAGACCCTTTGTGCCAACTATTTTCCCGATTATCAGATAATCCAGCATTCCACCACCTATATTATCTCAACCATTACACGTTTGTGCTCTTTAGAAGCGGCTGCTTTTATCACAGTCCTGATAGCTTTTGCAATTCTTCCCTGTTTCCCTATAACTTTGCCCATATCCTCCGGAGCAACTTTGAGTTCTATAATTACTGATTGTTCGCCTTCTACCTCTTTTACCTCAACCTGATCCGGATTATCTACTAAAGCTTTAGCAATAATTTCAACTAACTCGCTCATTTTCATACCAACCCTTTCTCCTTATGAGTTTTTTAGATACAGGTCATATACGCCACTCTTCTTTAACAGGTATTTTACGGTGTCTGATGGTTGAGCACCTTTTTTTAACCAGGATATGGCTTTTTCAGAATCTATCTTTACCTCCTCTGGTTCTGAAATGGGATTATAATAACCAATTTCTTCTATAAACCTACCATCTCTTGGAGACCTGGAGTCTGCTACCACTACACGATAAAATGGTTTCTTTTTTGCCCCCATCCTCCTTAAACGTATCCTTACAGCCAAGTTTCTCACCTCCTTTCAATGCATAAATGGCAATTTTAACTTACCTTTTTTGATGCTATCTGCACTTCCAAACATTTTCATCATCTTTTTAGTTTCACTGAACTCTTTTAACAATCTGTTGACATCTTGAATAGAAGTGCCACTACCCATTGCAATTCTTTTTCTCCTGCTCCCATTAATTATTGATGGATCTTTTCTTTCTGCCTTTGTCATGGAATTTATTATGGCTTCTATTTTAGAAACATCTCTATCATTAATGTTAACACCCGCAAGTTGTTTGGGTGATAATCCCGGAATCATCTCCACCAACTGGCTTAATGGCCCCATTCTTTTTATCTGCTGCAATTGATCCAAGAAATCTTCCAGAGTAAACTGTTGTTTTAATAGTTTCTCTTGAAGTTCTTCAGCCTTCTTAATATCATAATTTTCTTGGGCCTTTTCTATTAGGCTTAAAACATCGCCCATTCCAAGTATTCTTGAAGCCAGCCTGTCGGGATGGAACGGCTCCAGTGCATCCATTTTTTCACCAGTTCCTACAAACTTAATAGGTTTGCCCGTGACAGCACGTATTGAAAGTGCAGCCCCGCCCCTTGTATCACCATCGAGCTTTGTAAGTATTAAACCATCTATCCCAATCTGTTCATTAAAGTTCTGTGCCACGTTTACTGCATCCTGACCGGTCATGGCATCCACTACAAGTAAAACTTCATGAGGTTTAACAGCTTCTTTTATTTCTTTTAACTCGTTCATCATTTCATCGTCTATATGAAGTCTACCTGCAGTATCTATAATTATAACGTCAGAGCCAATTCTTCCAGCCTCATTGATTGAATTCTTGCATATGTCCACTGGATTAATATTATTACCCATCGTGAAGACTGGAACATCCAAATTCTGGCCCAAAACCTGGAGTTGTTTTATTGCAGCGGGTCTATATACATCTGCCGCAACCAGAAGGGGCCTCTTGCCCTGTTTTTTTATATTTGCAGCAAGTTTTCCACAGGTAGTAGTTTTACCAGACCCCTGTAATCCTACAAACATAATTACAGTAGGGGGTTTGGATGCAAAATTTATATGGGTATTGGTTTTTCCCATTAATTCTACAAGTTCATTATGTACAATTTTTATTACCTGCTGCCCCGGTGTCAGACTTTCTAACACCTCCTGGCCTACAGCTTTTTCATTAACTTTATTAATGAAATCTTTAACTACTTTATAATTGACATCAGCTTCAAGGAGAGCTATTTTCACATCCTTCATAGCCTCTTTGACATCTTTTTCTGTAAGTTTACCCTTGCTCCGTAATTTCTTGAAGGTTTCCTGCAGTTTTGATGCTAAGCTCTCAAAAGCCATTGTTGTTTCACTCCCAAACTAATTATTAATTATATCTTCAATCCGGTCTTTTATGTTCTCCAGTATATTAATAAAGTTTTCCTTATCCCCGGTATTACTGACAAGTTGAACCTCCAAGGTGTTTAATAATAGCAGTATAGATTTATAGATCTCTTTTTCCCTTTCATACTTTTTAACAAGATTTAGCGTATCTTCATAACCTTTAAGTAATTTAACCCCTCTTTTTAAAGTATCATATACAGCCTGTCTTGATATTTTAAGCTGTTCTGCTATCTCGCCCAGTGAAAGATTCTCCTCATAATATAGTTCAATAACATCTGCCTGCCTCTTAGATAATAATCCTCCGTAAAAATCATATAGCATGTTTATCTCTGTCGTTCCGTTAATATCAGAAGATTTTTTAAGACCAGGATTATCATTCATTATCGTCTCACCGCCTGTTAAGGTGATAACCTTGACAGTAAGATAATATTATAAATCCACGCTTTTGTCAACATCAAAAATCTAAGAGTGCATTTACAAAATCCTGGGCATTAAATTCTTGAAGATCATCGGCTTGTTCTCCAATACCTATATATCTTATTGGGAATTTGAACTCACTCTTGATTGCCACAACTATACCACCCTTTGCAGTGCCATCCAGCTTCGTGAGTACTATTCCTGTTATGTCAGTCGCTTCTCTAAAAATTTTAACCTGTTGCAAGGCGTTTTGACCTGTTGTGGCGTCCAATACAAGGAAAACCTCTTTCTGTGCATCTACATATTCTCTATCGATTACCTTCTTTATCTTACTAAGCTCATTCATCAGATTTGTTTTTGTATGAAGCCTGCCGGCAGTATCACATATTAATATGTCTGCCCCCCTTGCTTTGGATGCATTTATGGCATCAAAAATCACAGCAGATGGGTCTGAACCCTCTTTGTGCTTTATAACATCAACATTTAATCTTTGACCCCATATCTCAAGCTGCTCAGTCGCTGCTGCCCGAAAGGTATCTCCAGCGGCCAAAATTATCTTTTTCCCTGCTGCCTTATACTTTGAAGCTAGTTTTGCTATGGTGGTAGTTTTACCTACACCATTTACCCCCACAACTGTAATAACCGTTGGACTTGTAATAACAAATTCATCTTGATTTTCAATGAGAAATTGTATAAGGATCTCTTTTAAAAGTTGTTTACACTCGTCAGATGTCTTAATGCCTCTTAAACGTATATCCTTTTTTAATTGTTCTATTATCTTTTGAGTAGTATCAACACCTACATCTGACAGTATAAGAATTTCTTCCAACTCTTCATAAAACTCACTATTTAATTCTTTGTTGAATCTGATTAAATCTTGTATTTTCTTAGATAAATTGTTCCTTGTTTTTGTTAAACCTGTTTTAAGCTTACTAAACTGGCTACCAAAAAAATCAAACATGTTTTTACCTCCAATTTGCAGCATCACTAAGTTTTATAGATATTTTCTTGGTTACTCCTTTTTCCTCCATTGTAATACCATAAAGAACGTCAGCAGCGTCTGTGGTGCCTGGCCTGTGAGTTATTAAAATGAATTGTATTTCCCTGGATAACTGTCTCAAAAAGTTGATGAATCGATCTATATTAGCATCATCCAATGCGGCGTCTATTTCATCTAATACAACAAACGGTGATGGATTCAACTGTAAAAGTGAAAATAATAAAGCTATTGAAACCAAAGTTCGTTCACCACCTGATAATAGAGACATACTTTGCAGCCGCTTACCAGGTAGCTGCACAATAATATCAATACCGCTTTCGTCGGGATGATCTGCATCTGTAAGCACAATACTGGCCTGGCCGCCACCAAAAAGTTTAATAAAGTTCTCTCTAAAGGTATTATTTGCCCTTTTTAAAAAGCTGTTAAAACGGTCATATATTATCCTATCTGTCTCTCTAATTATTTTTTCCAGCGAGTTCTTGGACTCAAGTACATCCCTATACTGTGACAGCAAAAAATCATATCGCTCTTTGGTGTTTTTATATTCCTCTATAGAGTTAATGTTTATAGTTCCTAATGAATCTAATTTATCCTTCATAAAATTTATTTCTTTCTGGATATTTTTGTAATCGATCGATTCATCCCTGTAGGAAAGAGCCTCTTCTATTGTAAGATTAAATTCATCCTTTAACCTGTCATGTAAATTCTCTATACCTAGTTTAATACGCTCATATTTTAATTCCAAATCACTCAGATTGTTCGATACCAAGGCAAGCTCGTTGCTCAAATTTTCTTTAATTGACGAGATATTCCTAATCTTTTCCTCTGTAATAACAATTTTTTGTTCTATCTCCACTATTTCTTTTTCAAATTTTTCTATCTCTAAACTCAAGTTTTGTCCTTTAACTTTCTCATCTGTAAGATTTCTTCTTAAATTTTTAATATGATCTCTTAAATAAGATCTAGTATTTAAAAGCAATTGTAAACTATTGATATCTTCGTTCAGTCTAACCTCAATCTCCTTAAGTTGTGCTTCCATATTATCTTTTTCAGCTACAGCATGAGCATTCTCAATTCTAAAGTCATTAAACTTATTTTTAATCTCCTCATATTTGTTTTTTAACTCACTTTCAACCTCAACGAAATTCTTGTCAAGTAGAACACTTTGTTCAATTTTTGATTCCAATTCATGTATTTCATGTTCTAATGTATTAAGTTCATTATATCTTTCGCTAATTTCATGGTTATTTAGATCAATTTCATAGGAAAGAGTACTAATATTTTGACCTATATTTTTATAATTATGAATTAGTTCCCGTATACGCTCGTCCACATATGACTTTTTGTTTGTCAATTCAAATAGTGTATCATCCAAATTTTTTAAATTTTCTTCTATTGATTTTAAATCGGTGCTTAACTTAGTGATTCGTTCATTATTATCCTTTAACTTTACAATACTCTCGCTTATATCCTTGCGTAATTTCTTTGACTCATTTTCTCTTGAGAGGAAGTTATATCCCTTTTTATAAAAACCACCTGTAATTAAACCACCGGGAGATATAATATCACCATCTAAGGTTACTGCTCGTATGGAATAATTATACTTTTTGGAAGAAATTATAGCATTATCCACATTATCATAAACATAGATATTCCCAAGTAAAAACTCAATGGCATCTCTAAATATCAAATCATATTTTACCAGTTCTGCAGCCCTGCCAAGAAAACCGTGGCTGTTTACTTTTATATATTTGCGCGGCTTAATGGAAGATAGTGGTATAAAAGTTGCCCTACCTGCCTTTTTCGATTTCAGCAAGGTTATTAATCTCTTTGCGTCATCTTCGGTCTTTACAATTATATATTCCACAGAATTACCAAGGGCAGTTTCAATTGCCCTTTCGTATTTCTTGTCTAATTCAATAAGTTCTCCAACAAAACCATAAACATTTGGATCTTTTAAACCCAGAACATATCTTACACCATCATTCAATCCCTCATTATTTTTTTTCATGTCTTCTAATGCTTTAATTCGAGTGTTTATTATCTGAATACTCTTTTTGATTCTATTGGACTCGTCTATATACCTTAAATAAATATCCTTCCGTTCATTTAATTTTCTATCATTTTGAGATATCTTATTCTTTATAGTATTTATAGCACGATTTAGACTTCTTCTTTCATTAAAACACCTTAATAGTTCCTGTTTAATAGTCTCGTGTTCGCTCCTGAGTTTGCCCAGCCGCTCAGTCAATGCATTGTTTCTATTGATTTTTTCGGATATATTCAGATTAACATGTTTAATTTCATTATTTTTAATAAGAACCTCTCTTTCCATAAGGTCTTTTCTTTGAATGACATTCTTGTGGAACTCACTTATTTTATCAATAGCTCCTGATATTATTTCCATATTCGTGATATAATTTTTTAGCCGTATGTCAATTTTTAATCCGGCTGAACTTAGATTAGAAACCTTTTGGATAAGTTCATTCCTTTCTGCCTTCCTTTTTCTTATTTCACTTATAAGACCTAAAATTTTCTGATCTGTTTCATCCAACTTTTTAGATTCTTCAGATAACTGTAAGTTTATTAATTTGATTTCTCCCCTATTTTTTTCAAGTTCTGTATTTGCATCATATAGATTGGTTCTTATAGATGTCCTGTCGTTTTTTAAGTTTTCCAGCTCGCCTCTTAATTCATCGTGCTCTATTTTTACCTCTTTAAAACGAGCGCTCAGGTTCTCAAGTTTATCCCTTTCTGTGCTTATTGCGCTGCCAACTAAAGTGCTCTCCTTTTCCATACTCGCATAGTTTAATAAGTATTGATTTATCTTGAAAGTCTTATACCTTTGGGAAAGCTTCAGATACTCACTGGCCTTTAAAGATTCTTCTTGAAGAGGTTTAAGGCGCCCATAAAGCTCACTTATAATATCATTTAAACGGCTCAAATTATCCTGAGTCATATCTAGTTTTTTAAGTGATTCATACCTCTTATTTTTATACTTCACAATACCCGCTGCCTCTTCAAAAAGACCCCTTTTTTCATCAGGACGGCTGTTCAATATTTCTTCAATCTTACCCTGTCCAATTATGGAATAGCCATTCTTCCCCAAACCTGTGTCGGTAAACAAATCTACAATATCCTTCAACCTGCATTCCACATTATTAATATAAAATTCACTTTCACCTGAACGATAAAATTTTCTGGTTATAGAAATTTCAGAATGATCTATGGGGATTAATCTGTCAGCATTATCAAGCACGATAGTAACATAGGTAAACCCTAACGGTTTTCGTTTGTCGGTACCATTAAAAATGATATCTTCCATTTTACCGCCACGTAAATCCCTCGGATTCTGTGAGCCCAAAACCCAGAGGATTGCATCGACTAGATTACTTTTCCCTGTACCATTCGGTCCTATTACACACGTTATCCCCTTTTCAAAATCAAACACAGTCTTTTCGGCAAATGACTTGAAACCATAGATCTCCAGTCTTTTCAGATACATACGTTACCTCCATACATAACAAAACCTGCTATCATCAGACAGCAGGTATCAGCAGATTCTTTATCTTGGTTCAACAATAAACTTAATTGCAGTCCTGACCTCTCCATCTATTTCTATCTCTGAAAAAGCCGGTATGGCAATAAGATCTATCCCATTTGGTGCAACATAACCCCTGGCGATTGCTATGGACTTCACTGCCTGATTTACTGCTCCTGCACCCACTGCTTGAATCTCTACTACATTTTTTTCTCTCAATACAGCCGCGAGAGCACCAGCTACAGATTTGGGTTGAGATTTAGCTGATACCTTTAATACTTCCATTCAAACTCCTCCTTAATAAGTATTTGATTTTTGCGAATAATAGATTATTTTAAACTGTGTTGGCTATAATTAATATTCTATGCCAAATCAATAATTCCTTCTTTTATTACATCCATTGCGTACTTTTTTTTATTAAAAATATCACATGAATCACCGTATTCAACCTTTATTTCATCTTCTCCAAGCTGTTTGTCTAATAAAATCGTCAGTTCACAGTCCAGTACTTGTTTTATAACCTCAATGTTTTGCTTTTTATAACCTACAAACTTAGACATCATCAAAGGATTTATGGTAAAAAATAAAACTTTTCCTCTCATATCACCATGCAAATAGTACAGTATCATATCCTGTATAAGTTCAGATTCAACCAGTTCGCCAAAGTTTGGTATAAATGGACCTGCAACTACATCTGAATTTTGATTTATATTCTTACTGGTTTGGAGACCTAACCTTATAATTGGTATATCATTGGCAGTAAAAAGAAGCATAATATCCTTACATATTTTTACCGCTTCCGGGATAGTTAGCGGTTTATATCTATACTCTCTATAGAGTTTCTCAAGATAAGTATTTTTAATAACAAGGGTTGGATATATTCTCACAAAATCTGCCCGCATTGCTATTATATCTTTCGCAGTTTTTATATCTTTATAGTAGTTATCTTTTGGCAAACCAACCATCATTTGTAAACCGAGCTTAAATGGGTACTTCTTAATAAGATTTACAGCTCTCATCGTATCTTCTGATGTATGTCCTCTGTAAGAGGCACTGAGCACATCATCATCCATTGACTGGACACCAAGTTCGATTGCGGTCACGCCACAGCGTTGTAAATTTTCCAATATCTCATTGTCAATATAATCAGGTCTTGTAGACAACCTTATACCTTTTACAACACCAGATTCCATGTACTTTTTTGCTACAGATAATAGTTCAATCTGCCTTGAAACAGGTATCCCAGTAAAACTGCCACCAAAAAAACCTACCTCCACATAAGAATTCTCAGGAATGGTTTTTAAAAACCCATTAATGGTTTTTTCAACGTAATCTGGATTAATGTCTTCTTTACTACCTGTTATAGTATACTGATTACAGTATATACACTTGAACGGGCAACCCTCCTGAGGAACAAAAATAGGTATAGTATAATGTCTATTTCTCATATTAGATGGAGCTTCTCCAAAGCCTCCTTTGCAGAGTTTTGTTCCGCTTCTTTTTTTGTTTTACCAACACCACGGCCCATTATTTTCTCATTTATAGTAACTTGGACATCAAAAGTTTTATCATGGTCTGGACCAGATTCATTGATGACTATATAGGATATAGTATAATTATTTTTTTGAACGTACTCTTGCAGTCTTGATTTATAATCAAATCCATTTATTCCCCGATATACCTCATCAAAATCATCAAGGACGAATCTTTTAATAAATGAACCAACGCTTTCAATTCCACCATCAAGATAGATCGCCCCTATAAGGGCTTCAAAGGCATCGGCAAGTATAGAAGCACGTTTGCCTCCACCGCTTAGTTCTTCACCATGACTTAACCTGAGATAACTGCTTAATTTTATATTCCTCGCTTTTTTTGCAAGGGCTGGCTCACAGACAATTAATGCACGAAGCTTTGAAAGGGACCCCTCGTCAATTTCAGGTAATTGCCTATAAATATACTCGCTTACTACAAGGCTGAGAACTGAATCTCCTAAAAATTCCAGTCGTTCATTGGAACCGTCTTCTTTTTGTTCATTAGCATACGAACTATGGGTAAGTGCAAGTTTAAGGAGTGATTTGTTTTTGAATTTATAACCAATGTCTTTTTCTAATATATTATAATCCGACAAATCCATCATCCATTCAATCAATGTATTTCTTAAATATCAGCGAGGCGTTCTGACCGCCAAAGCCAAAGTTATTTTTTACCGCATAATTGATGTCAATATGTCTTCCTGTATTTGGTACATAATCCAAGTCACATTCAGGGTCAGGTGTTTTATAGTTAATTGTTGGTGCCACAAAACCATCATAGATTGAGAGAACAGTTGCAACTGACTCTATTCCACCTGCCGCACCTAAAAGATGTCCTGTCATTGATTTGGTTGAAGAAACAGCAAGTTTATAAGCATGATCCTTAAAAACAGTCTTTATTGCCATCGTCTCAAATTTGTCATTATAATCGGTTGATGTCCCGTGAGCATTGATATATTGTACTTCTTCTGGTGATATACCGGCATCATTTAACGCATTTCTCATGGCTCTTGCTGCACCTTCTCCTTCTGGTGCAGGTGTAGTGATGTGGTATGCATCAGCAGTAAGTCCGTAACCAACAATCTCAGCGTATATCCTTGCTTCCCTCCTCAATGCATGAGTTAATTCCTCCAATATTAAAATACCGGCACCTTCACCCATTACAAAACCGTCCCTCTCAGCATCAAACGGTCGGCTAGCCTCTTTTGGATTATCATTATGTGTACTCATTGCTTTCATGGAACAAAAACCTGCAAAAGCGGTAGGTGTGATAGGTGCTTCAGCGCCACCTGTTATTATTATATCAGCTTCACCGTTCTGTATAAATCTAAATGCATCACCAATAGCATTGGTTGCAGATGCACAAGCACTGATGGTAGTTTCATTTACCCCTTTTGCACCAAAAATAATTGCCACCTGCCCTGCGGCCATATTCGCTATCATCATCGGTATAAAAAATGGACTAACCTTGCCGGGCCCCTTCTCGTAAAATACACGGAACTGGTCCTCCAGTGTTTCAATTCCACCGACGCCGGTACCCAGTATTACACCTATCCTTTCACTATCTTCTTTTGCTAAATCCAGTGATGCATCTTTTATTGCCATACTAGTAGCTGCAACTGCAAACTGTGTAAATCTGTCCATTCTTTTGGCTTCTTTTTTATCTATATAATCAACTGGATCGAAAGCTTTTACCTCACCAGCAATTCTCGTAGAATATTCAGAGGCATCGAATTTTGTGATATAATCTATTCCAGACTTGCCTTCTTTCAAAGCATTCCAGTACTCATCCAAACCAATACCGATAGGAGTTATAACGCCCATCCCGGTAATTACTACTCTTTTTTTCTCCATAGGTAATCCTCCTAAAAATTAACGCTTTATACTTGACTATTCAAAGTCCCGCACTAAGGCGGGACTTATATTACTCTGCTTCATCCGTATGAGCCTTTATATACTCTACGACATCATTCACTGTAGTTATCTTTTCTGCATCCTCATCAGGGATCTCAATATCAAACTCTTCTTCCAATGCCATAATAAGCTCAACTATGTCCAAAGAATCAGCTCCCAGATCATCTATAAAAGAAGATTCTAGGGTAATCTCATCAGACTCAACACCCAACTGTTCGGCGACTATCTCTCTTACCTTATCAAATATCATCTTTTCACCTCCTTCCCAGGATAACGGAAATAACTTAAATACATATAAAATATATTACATAACCATTCCCCCGTCAATATGTATAACCTGTCCTGTAATATAGTCAGAAAAAGATGATACCAGAAAAGCAATGACATTTGATACATCCTCGGGGGTGCCAAACCGGCCAAGCGGTATGGCCTTTAACATTTCACTTTTTATGTCATCCTTTAAAACCCGAGTCATTTCTGTATCGATGAACCCTGGAGCAACTGCATTTACATTTATTCCCCTTGATGATAGTTCCTTGGCAGCTGATTTAGTAAGACCAATAATACCAGCCTTTGATGCGGCATAATTGGCCTGGCCGATATTGCCAACCACACCTATAACCGATGCTACATTTACTATCTTCCCATACCTATTCTTAATCATGTATCTTGAGGCTTCTTTTATACAATTAAAAGCACCCTTTAGATTTACATTTATAACATCATCCCAATCTTCTTCACTCATTCTGAGTATCAGATTATCTTTAGTTATTCCAGCATTGTTTACAAGAATATCTATCTTACCATAAGTATCCACAACACGTTTCATCATATCCTTAACCTCATGTAGATTAGACACATCGGCCTTTATAGCGATTGCCTTACCATCATTTCCCTTAATTAGCCTTATGACCTCATCTGCCGCATCAGGTCTGCTTGTATAGTTGATAATCACATCTGCACCTAAACTTGCAAGCTTTATTGCAGTAGATCTGCCTATACCTCTTGAACCACCAGTTACTATAGCAACTTTACCATCTAACATACAAACACCAACCTCTTATAAATTTAATTCACTTAAAGTATTGTTGAGCGAATCTAAGTTATCTACATTAAAAGCAGAGACGCTCTTATCAATTTTTTTCACAAACCCGCTCAATGATTTCCCCGGGCCAACTTCTATAAATATGTCCACACCATCTTTTATCATTAGGCGCACCGAATCCTCCCATAAAACAGGGTTACTTACCTGCCTGATTAACAAATCTACAATCTCAAATTCATCCCTAATATATTCAGCGGTTACATTAGATATAACAGGAATATTTAACTTTTTAAACTCTGTTTGCCTCAAATCCGCAGATAATTTTTCTCCTGCTGGTCTTAATAAACTGCAATGGAAAGGTGCACTCACTGCCAAACTTATTACCCTCTTTGCGCCCTTTTCTTTAGCAATCTCAGCTGCTTTCTCTATCGCTTTTAGCTCGCCAGAGATGACTATTTGTCCAGGGCAGTTAATATTTGCTGGTTCCACTACTCCTACACTTGATGCCTCAATACAAATCTCTTCCACTACAGACCTATCAAGCCCCATAACTGCTGCCATACCGCCCTGCCCTTGCGGTACAGCTTCCTGCATATATTTACCACGTTTAGATACCAATTTCACAGCATCTTTGAAGTCAAGCGCACCAGCAATTACAAGGGAGCAATATTCTCCAAGGCTTAATCCAGCAGTTACAGATGGAATGACTCCCCTTGACTCCAGTATCCTATACGCTGCAATGCTCATAGTCAATATGGCTGGTTGCGTAATCTCCGTTTTAACTAATTCATCTTCTGGCCCTTCAAAACAGAGCTTTTTAATGTCATACCCAAGAGCCTCATTGGCAATGTCAAAAACCTCCATAGCCTCCGGGAAATTTTCCGCAAGGTCCTTGCCCATACCAGGATACTGTGCACCTTGGCCAGGGAATATTATTGCAATTTTACTCACGGATACTTACCCCCATTCCTTCATTTTGTTAAGTAATTCCATTGCCTCTTTAATTATATCATCAATTATATCTTTGCATGGTTTTATGCTTTCTATCATACCAGCAATCTGTCCTGCCATCACTGAACCATTCTCAACATCACCATCAACAGCAGCAGCTTTTAACTTGCCCGCCCCAAGCTGTTCTAAAACCTCTGGTGATGCACCCTGCTCCTCAAGCTTTTCATATTCTCTCGTCAGTTTATTTTTTAATACCCTCACAGGATGGCCCGTTGGTCTCCCTGTGACAATTGTATCCCTGTCTTTTGCTTTTACAATTGCTCTTTTGTAATTTTCATTAACAGTACATTCAACAGAGGCAACAAACCTCGTCCCCATCTGCACACCGCACGCCCCTAATACCAGTGAAGCAACAAGTCCCCTGCCGTCAGCAATCCCACCTGCAGCAATCACCGGTATTTTTACTGCATCAACAACTTGAGGAACAAGCACCATAGTGGTTAATTCTCCTATATGTCCTCCAGACTCTGTTCCTTCTGCAATTACCGCATCCACACCCTCTTTCTCCATCCGTTTTGCCAGTGCAACCGATGGTACAACGGGAAGCACTTTTATACCTGCACCTTTTAGTTTATCAATGTATTTACCAGGGTTACCGGCACCAGTAGTTATTACAGGAACCTTTTCCTCATATACCACCTTCATTACATCCTCAGCAAACGGTGACATTAGCATCACATTAACACCAAATGGTTTGTCAGTTAAAGCCCTTGCTTTTTTTATCTGTTCTCTGACAAATTCTCCTGTCGCATTCCCTGCACCTATAATACCAAGCCCACCTGCGTTAGACACAGCAGCTGCCAGCTCTGCAGTAGCAACCCATGCCATGCCGCCCTGAATTATCGGATACTCAATGCCAAGAATATCACATAACTTAGTATGCATTACTATTACCCCCTATTTACTCCATCTCATCGTCATGGAAGCATATGTCAAACCCGTACCAAAGGCAGTTAATAATATGCAATCACCTTTCTTTAATTTACCATTGCGATAAAGTTCATCCAACGCAATTGGAATACTTGCTGATGAGGTGTTGCCAAACCTGTCTATATTCACATATACTTTCTCCTTGGAAAGATTAAGCCTCTTCATTGCAGCATCAATAATCCTTATATTGGCTTGATGCGGTATAAATATATCTACATCCTCTGGCTTAAGGCCTGCAATATCTAATGCTTTAAGTGCTGCTTCACCCATGACCCTAACCGCAAATTTAAAAACCTCCTTACCGTCCATGTGAATAGTATGAAGCTTCTTCTCAACAGTTTCATAACTTGCAGGTTTTCTTGAACCGCCAGCAGGCAAAAGGAGGTACTTACCACCACTGCCATCCGCCCCAAGAAATGATGAACTTATACCCAATCCCTCTTCTACCCGGCTCAATAGAACGGCAGCCGCTCCATCGCCAAAAAGCACACATGTTTCCCTGTCATCCCAGTTGGTTATTTTGGACATTATCTCAGTAGCTACCACAAGCACATTTTTATACATACCAGTCTTTATAAACTGATCAGCTATGGTAACAGCATAGATAAAACCGGAACAACCTGCCTCGACATCAAAAGTCGCAGCTTTTGCTGCTCCAATGTTATCCTGGACCACACAGGCTGTAGCTGGGAAATTCATATAATCAGGAGAATTTGTTGAAACTATAATCAAATCTATATCTGCAGTTCCAATAGATGCATCTTCCAAAGCTCTTAAAGCAGCAATTGTCGCAAGATCAGAAGCCGCCTGATCATCTGCTACAATGTGCCTTTCTTTAATTCCTGTACGCGTTGTAATCCATTCATCAGATGTATCAACCATTTTTTCCAAATCATGGTTAGTAAGAATCTTTTCAGGGACGTAACTTCCAATCCCAATTATACCCGACGAATAAAAATGTTCCATAATTCTAATCCACCCCTATATTTGAAACTTGAGTCCTTAAATGATTAAGAACATCATGCTCTACAAATGTTCTCGCCTGTACTAAGGCATTTAAAAAGGCTCTTGCATCAGAATTTCCGTGCGCTTTGATTATTATACCATCAATGCCAAGAAGTGGAGCACCACCATACTCCTTATAATCCATTTTTTTTAATATATTTTTAAATCCACTCTTTAAAAGTAATGCACCAAATTTAGTTAGATAATTTTTCTTCATTTCTGCCTTCAACATATCTATAATCAACGAAGCAATGCCTTCCATGGATTTCAAAACAGCATTCCCAACAAAACCATCGCATACCAAAACGTCACATTTGCCATAGGGCACATCCCGTCCCTCTATATTACCAACAAAATTCAATGGAAGTTCCTTCAGACGTCCATATGTTTGCTTTGCTAATTCGTTCCCTTTTTCTTCCTCTGTACCTATATTCAAAAGACCTATGCGTGGATTTTTTACACCCAGCACCTCTTCTGCATATATTGAGCCCATCATGGCAAATTGTATAAGATTTATTGGCTTACAGTCTGTATTAGAACCGCCATCAATAAGAGCAACCAGTCCTGTAGCAGTCGGCAAGGAAGGTACCAGTGCAGGGCGGTCAATACCAGGAATCCTGCCAAGCTTTAATAATGCACCTGCCATTAAAGCCCCTGTACTACCTGCAGAAATAAAAACATCTATTTTATTTTCTTTTAAATAATCAAGCCCTCTAGACAGAGATGCATTCTTTTTATTCTTAATTGCAGCTACTGGCGGATCATCATTAGATATAACCTCGTCTGTATGTACAATCTCTATCCTGTCGTGTAACGCCGAGTCGTGAGTATTAATTTCCGACACTATCTGGAGTTCATCACCAAAAAATACCAGCTCAATGTCTTTAAATTTCTCCGCAGCCATCAAACTACCATTTATTATTTCTTTTGGTGCATAATCTCCACCCATGGCATCAATTCCTATTTTCATCCTCTGCGCCATCTCCCTCTCCAGTGTCAAGGCTTACAAGAATAAATTTACCTCTAAATACCTCTTGTCTCTGTACCTTTATTTTTACCCAAACAAAATACTTGTTGCCTCGTTGTCTTATCACCTCAGCCTTTGCTATCAACTTATCACCAAGCTTTACTGGTTGCCTGTACTTGATATTTGCTACCCCTATTAAAGCCACATCCGCATCTATCACAGCAATTGCAAGTGACTCAGCCTGAGCATATATGTACTGCCCTTTAACTACGTGGCTCTTCTCAAATACCATATCCTTTGTGGGTTCAAAAACTGAAATGCCACCCTTCCCGAGCTCAAGGTCCAAAAGCTCTCCTACTATTTCTGTCCCTTTTATTGATTTTAGTTTATTATAATTGGTTTCAGCTACTTCCTTTATCCTGCCACGCAGGTCTGGGATCCCAAGTTCAATTCTATCTAACCTTATGGTTGGCACACTCACATTGAAAAGACACGCCAGTTCCTCATCAGTTAAAAAAGGATCTTCAGATAGCTTTAATTTTAACTGTTTTTGCCTATTTAGTTTCGTAAAGCTGCCTGAGGGCACAAACCTCACCCCCTATTTTATGACCATGTTTAATGACTTAGTGATATAAGAATATCATAAAAAAAATCCAAAATCAACCACCTATAAAAAAGTAATAGGCATGGGCCTATTACTTTTTTATTCGTTTACTATTACCTTTTTGCCATCATAAAAACCACAATTTTTGCAAACTCTATGCGGCATCATCAATTCATGGCACTGAGGACATTCTACCAGAGTAGGGCCACTCAATTTCCAGTGGGCTCTCCTGCTCCTTGTTCTAGCCTTTGACCATCTCCTCTTTGGAACCCCCATCCTGACACCTCCCTTTTTCCTCTCTCTGTTACTTCAAAAATTTCTTTAACACTTCTAATCTCGGATCAATAGGTTCACTGCTGCATGAACAATTACTATCATTTAAATTAGTACCACAATCAGGACATATTCCACGGCATGCCTCATCACATAAATATCTTGCCGGAAGCGATAACAGCAGATTTGTTCTTATGAGGTCATCAAGATAAACCTGATTCCCTCCATTAAAAAACACTTTTTCCCCAGACTCTTCTTCATAATTATTAATGTTATCATGAAGTTCAATTATGTCATGATAATGAAATGGCCTTAAACATCTATAACAGGTTGCATCTAAGGACACATCCATAAAGCCATCAATATCATAGCCCTCTTCAGTACTGGTTATTACTGCATTGACATGGACTGGCTCAGTAAAATAAATTTCACTGTTATCGTCATCCTCCAGCGTTATATCGAAGTTTAAATTAATTTGTGAATCTAAAGTGTTTTTGATTTTAGAAATATCAAACCTCATAAACACCACCTTATTAGTAAGACATATACATTATAAGGTGTTAATCCCGTGCTGTCAATAATTTAAATTACTATTTACTTACCAAGGCTGCCGTTTCGCTTGCAATCATAAGCTCTTCATTGGTAGGAATTACAAATACCCTAGTCTTTGAATCTCTTGTTGATATTTCCCTTTCCTTCTTTCCTGCCCTGTTCGCTTCCTTATCAAGAATGATACCGAGTGTTTCCAAACCATCCAGTATCATTTCCCTGACTATGTCAGAGTTTTCACCTACTCCTGCAGTAAATACAATTGCGTCTACGGTTCCAAGTACTGCATAATATGAGCCTATATACTTCTTGACGCCATAGGTAAATGCCTTTAATGCGATAGATGCCCTAATGTTGCCATTTGCCGCTGCGTCTTCTATATCCCTAAAATCACTGCTTATACCTGATAGACCAAGTACACCAGATTTTTTATTCAGTATATTCATTACTTCAGAGATATTTAGCGATTCCTTATCCATTAAGTAGGAAACAATTGATGGGTCGATGCTTCCGCATCTCGTGCCCATAATCAAACCCTCCAGAGGGGTAAAACCCATGCTAGTATCTATAGATTTACCCTTCTTAACCGCAGTAACACTGGACCCATTTCCAAGATGACATGTTATAAGATTAACATCATCTACTTTTTTCCCAAGTAGTTCAGCTGCCCTAGATGTAACATACTTGTGGGATGTCCCATGAAAGCCATATCGTCTTATCTTATATTTCTCATAAAATTCATAAGGTATCCCATAAATAAACGCCTCCGGCGGCATAGTCTGGTGAAATGCTGTATCAAATACACCAACCATAGGAACATCAGGCATAAGTTCTCTACAAGCCATGATCCCCATTATATTCGGTGGGTTGTGAAGTGGGGCAAGGTCAATACTATCATTTAACGCTTTTATTACCTCATCATCAATAATTACAGAACCCGAGAATTTCTCTCCCCCATGTACTATCCTATGTCCTACAGCATCAATTTCTTTTAAACTTTTTATGGCACCATACTGCTCGTCCAGAATCAGGTCCAGCATTTCCTTTAATGCTTCCTTATGATTGTTTATTGTTTTAGAAAATACTTTTTTTTCAGCGCCGGTTTTTTCGTATTTAATCTGAGATCCATCTATCCCTATCCTTTCTACTATACCCTTAACCAGCACTTCGTTTTTTGACATGTCAATTAATTGATATTTTAATGATGAACTTCCGCAATTAATAACCAATATATTCATATACCTGTTCTCCCCTCCTTATTTATTTGCCTGTGCCTGGACAGCAGTGATTGCCACTACATTATATATATCTTCAGTACTGCATCCTCTTGAAAGATCATTTATAGGCTTGTTAAGCCCTTGAGAAATTGGTCCAATGGCTTGAGCCTTTGCTAACCTCTGCACAAGTTTATATCCTATATTACCCGATTGTAGGTCAGGGAAAATTAAAACATTCGCTGAGCCAGCCACTTTACTGCCTGGCGATTTTAGCGAAGCAACACTTGGTACCATTGCAGCATCCGCCTGCAATTCTCCATCAATAAGTATTTCCGGTGCCATTTCTTTAGCTATTCGGGTAGCGTTCACAACCTTATCCACCAGTTCATGTTGGGCACTTCCCTTTGTTGAAAAAGAAAGCATAGCTACTCTTGGTTCTATTCCAAGTAATGTACTGGCTGTTTTAGCAGAAGCGACCGCTATAGATGCAAGTTCTTCTGCATTAGGATTAGGATTTATTGCACAATCAGCAAATAAGAAAACTCCATCCGAACCATAACCGCAATCTGGCACAATCATTATGAAAGCACTTGAAACAATGGATATATTTGGTGCAGTCTTTATGATCTGGAATGCCGCTCTTAACAGGTCTGCGGTGGTATTTATAGCACCTGCTACCATCCCATCAGCATCGTCGTTCTGTACCATCATACACCCAAAATATAAAGGATTTTTGATGATTTCATATGCTTTATTTAAATCTACTCCCTTATTTTTGCGCAGCTCATAATACCTTTTTGCATAGCTTTCAAAAAGTGGTGATGAAATAGGGTCTATTATTTCTGCACCTTCAATATCTGCATTTAACTCCTTCGCCTTACTTTTAATCTCATCTTTATTGCCAAGTAATATAATCTCTGCTATTCCGTCTTTAATAATCATTTCAGCAGCCTTTACGGTTCGTGGTTCTGTCCCTTCAGCCAGAACTATTTTCCGCCGATCGCTTTTTGCTTTCTCTATAATTCCTTTTAATATTTCCATATAATACAATCTCTCCTTTCTGTATATTTATCACCTATTTGATATTCTATTCATAATGTTAAATTCCTGCCTAAGATGATAAAATAATAATATTAAAAACAATTTAATTTAGTTGTATATCATAATGTGGTTTTATTTATTAAAATTTTGTAATTGGAGGCAAATTTATGACAGTATTAGGTATCGTTTCCGAATATAACCCATTTCATAATGGACATCTATACCATTTAAAAAAATCTATTGAAGTTACTAAAGCCGATGCAATAGTAACTGTCATGAGTGGCAACTTTACTCAAAGAGGTGAACCCGCGCTATTTAACAAATGGATAAGGACTGAAGCAGCCTTGAAAAGTGGTATTAACCTTGTCATCGAACTACCCGTATGTTACAGCACATCCAGTGCGGAACTTTTTGCATTTGGGGCAGTAAGCCTATTGAATAGCATTGGAATAGTGGACTATATATCTTTTGGCAGTGAAAACGGTGATATTAAAGAATTAATGGAAATTGCCAAATTATTATCAACCGAAGACAATGATTTTAAGTTTCGACTAAAAAATTTCTTAAAAGCCGGTTACTCTTTCGCAAGGGCACGTCAATTGGCTATAGATAGGGAAAGTTTTAATAAAAAACTTATTACATCGCCTAATAATATATTAGGTATTGAATATTTAAAATGGCTAATTAGATTAGAAAGTAAAATTGTCCCAGTTACAATCAAAAGACTCGGTCCCGAATACAACGATCAGGAATTAAATGAAGCCAATCATATTTCAAGCGCCACATCCATTAGGAATACATTAAAAAATGGTGATCTTGAAAAAGTCTTGCAACATTTACCATACAGTAGTTATGAAATAATTAGAAATGCTCTTTTAAATGGGCAAAAACCCTTGTTTAAAAGTGATATGGAAAGGTTAATATATTATGAACTTATCAAGAACGATAAGATAGAAGAGATTTTTGATGTATCAGAAGGTTTGCACAAAAGAATAAAAGATAGAATTTACCAATCTCAATCCTTAGACGAATTATTGCTGGGAATCAAAACCAAACGCTACGCTTACAGCAGGCTTTCGCGGATACTATTTCATATTTTAATTAAATATACCAAAAACGAAGCGAATTCTTTTAATCAAACCGGTCCATTATATGTAAGGATACTGGGTTTTGACAATACAGGCAGGAAAATAATAAGGGAAATGAAAGACAAATGTGCACTTCCTATAATTACCAATTTAGGAAAACAATATAATAATTTGAGTGAGACAGCTAAAAAGATGATGCATAAGGACATTCTTTCTACAGATATATATTCTTTATTGAGCTCCAATGATATTAATATAGGACAGGATTACGTAAGGGGACCTGTAGTTATTACAACATAAAGCATAGCAAGATACGAAACCCTACTCATTTTATAATAAATTCAGTAAATATAACAGTGTAATTTCATCATACACTGGTATACCAGTTGAGGTATTGTTTTAAGATGGTTATTATATGATGTCACTTAAAAGTTGTAATAATAGCAAAGAAATATTTATAAACTTATTATAGGTGATTACCATGAAAATCAAAAAATGGTTTTTTGGCTTGCTGTCTTTAGCAGCAGGGATAATGACGATATCCATGATTTTATTTCCTCAACAGATTCTCGATGCTGCCAGACAAGGATTGTTCTTATGGGCAAATAATGTATTTCCTTCACTATTTCCATTCTATGTTATAAACCAGCTTTTGATAGGGTTCGGCATTGTAAATTTTATAGGGACACTGTTCGAACCAATAATGAGACCCCTTTTAAACGTACCAGGCGAAGGTGCACTATGTTTTTCACTTGGCATAGCATCAGGGTATCCAATGGGCGCCAAACTCATCTCATCATTGAGAAGTATAAATTCATGTACAAAGTATGAAGCAGAACGTCTTATGTCTTTCTGTAATAGTGCTGGTCCTCTTTTTATCATAGGTGTTGTCGGTATCGGTATTTTTAATAACCCTGTGATTGGCTATTTATTAGTTTTATGTAATTATGCAGGCCTTTTAAGTACCGGTTTGTTGTTCAGAATACATGGAACCATCGAACATAAAAATATTATACACTTAAATAATAATAACCTATTCAAGAGGGCCATACAGAACATGAAAGCAGCACAAAAAAAAGATGGAAGAAATTTTAACTATCTTTTTTCTGATTCTGTTAAAGATGGAATTAACCTGATGTTGACAATCGGAGGATATATAATAATATTCTCTGTTATTGTGAGGCTGATTAACATAACCGGGCTAACCACCTCTCTTTCAAATGTTATAAACATAATTTCTAAAGGGTTGATATCTAAAGAAATTGCCATTGGCATAATCAATGGTATTTTTGAAATGACCATAGGTTGTAACACTTTAAAAGAATTGTCAATTTCTCTTTATCAAAAAACTATTCTCGCAGGCTTAATTATATCCTGGGGTGGTTTATCAACACATGCTCAGATACAGAATGTGATTGAACATACTGACATCAGCTATATGTCCTATTTTTGCGCAAAGATTGCACACAGCATTTTAACTGCAACTTATGTATATTTTATCTATCCACTGATAATAAAGCCAAGTGCTACAGAAGCAATAAGTTTTAATAATAGCTGGTTATCCAACGTTGAGTTTTCATTGGCAATTATAATAATTGTCATAGCAGTTATAGTATCCATGGCAATAATAAACAGTTTAGCATTTAGAGACCCTTATTAACTTTTTTTGAGCTCTTCCCTGTTTTCCTTGAGGATTTTTAAAATCTCTGTTAGATCCTTTTCCAGCTTTTCCAGGATAGAATCAGCATATTCTTTTGAACCCAAACGAATCTCCTTGGCACTCTTCTGTGCAGCAGCAATTATTTCTTCCGCTTCAACCTTGGCCATTTTTACAATCTCTTCTTCACTGACCATAAGCTTGATTTTCTTTTCTGCCTCTGAAACAATTACATCTGACTGTTGTTGAGCCTCCAAAAGTATCTCCTGCTTATGACTTTCTATCCATTCTGCCTTTTTAATGTCATCAGGAAGCATTAACCTTACATCCTGGATCATCTTTAAAAATACATCCCTATCAACAAGTACTTTACCTGAAATGGGTATGCTCATAGACTTGTTAAGATAATCCTCTATCTTTTGAAGAAGTTCTAAAACCTCCATCTCTATCTCCCTTCTAATTTACTTTTTAGCTTTGAAGCGACATATGCAGGCACTAAATCGTCTATATCTCCACCGAAACTCGCTACTTCTTTAACTATGCTGGAGCTGAGATATGCATATTTACTGCTCGTCATCATAAAGAGTGTTTCGACGTCGTCATTTAATTTTTTGTTCATTAAAGCCATTTGAAATTCATATTCAAAGTCAGACAGCATGCGCAATCCTTTGATTATAATGTGATAGTTGTTTTGTCTCATATAATCCATAAGCAGCCCCGAAAAATAATCTACCTCTACGTTTTTAAATGCAGAAGTAGTCTTTATTATCATATCTTTTCTTTCTTCAACAGAGAAAAGTGGCTTTTTTGAGCTGTTTTCTAATATAGTTACTATTAACCTGTCAAATATACTTGATGACCTTTCAATAATATCTAAGTGTCCGAAGGTTATGGGATCAAAACTCCCAGGATATACTGCAATTTTCATAATAAATTCCCCTTAGTATAAAATTTTAGTAAGGTATTACCATATCTCTTTTCTTTATAGCAGATTAGACCTCCTATTTTATTATCTACATGTATATCAGAACCCAGTTCAAGTATAACTTTACCGTTATCTTTGAGTATCTCAAATTCTTGCAATAGCTCCGTTGCTTTATAATATAAATTATCATGATAGGGTGGGTCAATAAATACAAAATCAAAAAGAATTTCTTTTTGTTTTAAATAACATATGGCTTTTTCAAAATCCATATTTAAGATTAAAAACCTATTATTTCCATCCATATGGGTCTTTTTAAGGTTTTTTCGCAATAATTCTATACTCTTTTTTGAGTTGTCAACAAAAACACACAGATCAGCACCTCTGCTCAATGCCTCTATACCAAGAGCTCCAGTGCCAGAAAATAAATCCAAGACTGCAGAACCACTAATATCAAAAGATATTATATCAAACAATGCCTCTTTGACCCTATCTGAAGTTGGTCTAATATCCATGCCATCAGGGCCAAAAAGCTTTACTCCTTTATTTATACCCGATATTACTCTCATACACTACTCTCCTGGTATTATTTAATTACATTTTAACATAATTTTATTAAAATATGTATAAAGTTTTTATTTAAGGTTAAAATCATATATGGGAAATAAATTCCCCAAAATTCTTCCTTCAATTTCTCCTCTCCCAATAAAAAGGAATGGCTCTATAGAAGAGAGTCATTCCTTTTTATTCATGAAATTAATTATATCCGATTATCTGTTTTGTGGGGTATTGGCTATACTTCTTTCAGCCATTTCTATCATTTTCCTGACCATATGCCCACCAACAGCTCCGCAATCTCTAGAAGAAAGATTGCCCCAATAGCCATCAGCAGGAGGTTGAACGCCTATCTCGTTTGCAACTTCGTATTTCCATTGATCCATAGCTTTCTTTGCTTCTCTTACAACAATGATATTACTAGTATTTGAACCTCTTGCCATCCTTCTCACCTCCTAATTTGTCGCTGCATTATTAATATAACCCGTTTAATAGTTTATAAACATGTAATTGAAGGTAAAATATATTAATATTGTATCTAAGAAATTAACTTCCATTTTCAATTTAAAGCAATATCCTCCTCATTAAAACCCCACTTATCCTCTATAATCCTTACCATCTTTGTTGCAGTTAAAGTATCAAGCCCATATGTTTCTATAAAATATCTGACTGCCTTAAAAACATCCTCTAAGATGTCATTGTCTAAATAGGTACTCGCCACCTTAAAAGCCGGCATACCATGCTGCTTGAATCCTAAAAAGTCACCTGGCCCTCTCAATTTTAAATCGTGTTCCGCTATCTTGAATCCATCATTGGTCTGTGTTAGAATCTTTAATCTGTCCTTAACTTCAGAGTTATTATTCCCTAAGATAAGGAAACAGTATGACTCTTTGTCCCCACGACCAATTCTCCCACGAAGCTGGTGAAGCTGCGCCAGACCAAATCTCTCTGAATTTTCTATAACTATCACGGTTGCATTGGGCACATCAACGCCGACCTCGATTACTGTGGTAGAAACAAGCACATGAATCTTATTTTCCTTAAACTGTCTCATCATGTAATCTTTTTCTTCTTTTGACATTTTACCATGCAATATTCCCACGTTAAAACCAGTGAATTTTCCACTCAATTCTTTATAAATTTTCTCAGCTGATGCTGCATCTAACTTATCTGATTCTTCAATCAACGGCGCTACAACATAGCATTGTTCTCCATTTTTTAAATGCGTTTCTATAAAATTAAATACCTGTTCTCGCATTCCCTTATCAACCAGATAGGTTCTAACCGGTTTCCTTCCAGGCGGCAACTCATCTATAATAGAAATATCTAGATCACCATATATAATAAGTGCTAAACTCCTGGGAATCGGTGTTGCTGTCATTACAAGCACATCAATGTTATCGCCCTTTTGTTCAAGCATCGATCTCTGTCTAACTCCAAATCTATGTTGCTCATCTGTAATTACCAGTCCAAGATTTTTGTATATTACATTATCCTGAATAAGTGCATGAGTCCCTACTACAACATCTATTTCTCCTTTAGCAATTTTATCGAGAATATTATTTTTTTCTTTTGCTGAGAGTGAACTGATCAGAAGTCCAACCTTTATGCCCTGTCCTGCTAATAACCGGGTCAAGGTTGAATAGTGCTGTTCAGCTAATATCTCCGTTGGTACCATAAAAGCCGCCTGATAATTATTTTTAACAGCCTTATATACAGCCATTGCGGCAACAACAGTCTTACCAGATCCTACATCGCCCTGTAAAAGTCTGTTCATTGGCCTTTCCGACTCCATATCCTGTTTTATATCACTCCACGCTTTTATCTGAGCATTAGTAAGCTTAAACGGCAATAACTTAACAAATTCATCCTCATCACATGGACTAAACAAGATACCCTTTTTTATTGTTTCCCTCTTTAATTTCAATATGTTTAAATAAAGCATGACTTCAAACAGTTCTTGAAAAGCAAGCCTTCTCTTAGCTCTTTCTAAGTTTTCCATACTGTCAGGATAATGTATGTTTTTATAAGCCGTTTTTACATCTATCAATTTAAATTTACTCAGCAATTCCTGAGGAAGCATTTCATAAATTTCATCCAGATATAAAAAGGCCTCTTTTATAATGCCTCTCATCACTTTCTGAGTAATATTTTTTGTCAGACTATATACAGGATATATGCAAAGATAGTGATTTATGTCCTTTCTTATCGGTTCAACATCCGGATTTTTTATTTGAATTTCTCCAAATGATAGTTCAGCATCGCCATAAATAAGATAATAATTTCCGGCAATAAAATTTTTAATAATATAATCTTGATTAAAATAGGCCAAAGTGGCATACCCTGTGTCATCAGTTACATACAACTTAGTTATACTTAAACCATTTCGTGGTCTTAACACTTTATATCTTCCGGTATATTTTACGGCTGCCAATACTTTATGTCCACTGACTATATTTATGATCGGTGTTACTTTAGATCTATCTTCATAATCCCGGGGAAAATAATTTAATAAATCAAAAACCGTAAATATACCCATGCTGTTAAGAATCTTTTCGCGGCCTGGCCCTACACCTTTTATATACCTAACAGGCATTTCCAGATTTGACATAATTACCTCCAGAAAAGCATATAATCACACACCTAACATTAAACATTGTAATAGATATCTCCTCATCAATCAATACAATATAAATAAACTTGTTGTTGAAATCATGTATAGGTTTGTGTTAGAATTTACTTGTTTGAATTCAACTCAAGTTAGGAGGTGCTCTAATATGGCAAGAGTATGTGAAGTGTGTGGTAAAAGGCCTGTTACTGGTATACAATATAGTCATTCGCATAGACAGTCAAAGCGGATATGGAAGCCAAACATCAAAAAAGTCAGAGCGGTTGTAAATGGAGAAAATAAGAGTATATATGTATGTACACGTTGTTTGAGGTCTGGTAAGGTCGTAAGAGCAATATAAAGGGAACGTGCTGATGATTACATGTCAGCACGTTCCTTTTATTTTTTAATAAAAACACTTAAAAGTTTTTTAATAAAGCGAGGAGCTTTAATTACATAGACCTTCATAAAACACCTCCTTACACTCATTTTTGATTATAAAATAAAAGTCCTATGATAAGTATTATTATACCAGCCATACTAAACCAAAACCATACAGGTATATTTATGATTGCAACAGCAGCTCCAATAATCACAAGAGTAAATCCTATCAACCTCTTTATATTCCGTCTGCTAAAGCGAACATTACGGAAGGTTCTATTCATTTATATCCCCTCTTTGAGCCTACCTTATTTATAATATGATGAAAAAAAATAAATGTTACTGACCATATGAAAAAATAGCCAGAACGAAGTCATCTCCACTGTCTACATACCCCACATCCTCTGTAAACACATTGCTGATACCCAGCGATGTGTCTTTGGTGAGAGTAACACCATCAAGTGGATAATAGAAGCCCTTTAAAACGATTTTTTTAACGTCTCCAAAGAACGGGATAAAAGAAACCGTATCCCCCATTTGTCCCCTCAAAAAATTTTCTCCTTTAAGTAGCATCAACCTGTTATGTTCATCTACGATTTCGGCAGTTACTCCTTTTTTATAAATATAATAAAGCATGTTTATATTGGCCAGGGTATGATCTAATCTATTTCCTGTAGCCCCAAGTAGAATTATTTTATCTGCGGAAAGCTCTATGGCTCTGTCCACAGCCAATTGGGTATCAACATAATTTTTTTCTCGCGGATATCGAATAATCTCTGTACCAAGATGTTGAAAATAATTCAAAATTTCCTCTTTTATAGAATCAAAATCACCAATTAATATATCAGGCTTAATACCCAAAGATTTAGCATAATTGCCGCCACCATCTGCACATATAAATATATCAGAACTTTCTATATATGACCTTAAAAATTCAATATTCTCTACATTTCCATTGGATAGAATCACAGCCTTCATTTTATAATCGCTCCTATTTTCTTGCAATTTTCTATTATATCGCCCCTAAACACGGCAGTTCCAGCCACTATTATATCAGCCCCCGACTCTACCAAACTTTTTACATTCTTATTATTTATTCCACCATCTACCTCTATTTGATATCCATATTTATCTCCTCGTAATCTATCCAGTTCGGCTACTTTAAACAGCATTCTTTCTATAAACTTCTGCCCACCGAATCCTGGATTTACTGACATTACCAATACTATATCTACATCATCGAGAACATATTGAAGCGTAGATGGGGGAGTAGCTGGATTTAACGCCACCCCAGCCTTAGCTCCTCTTTTCTTAATTAAGCTTATAACCCTGTCTAGATGCATACAAGCTTCCTGATGCACAGTAATATAATCAGCCCCAACGTCACAAAACTCATCAATATAGTCCTGCGGGTTGGTCATCATAAGGTGAACATCAAGTTTAAGTCGAGTAAACCTACGAACATATTCTACCAAAGCAGGCCCAAAAGTAAGATTTGGGACAAAATGCCCGTCCATAATATCAATATGCAGCATTTCTATCCCTGCGTTTTCCAATTTTCTTATATTGTCACCAAGATTCAAAAAATCCGCCGACAAAATAGATGGAGCTAGTATAGCCATTTTAATACAACTCCCCTTCCGATTTAACAATTTCCCCCAATAGCTTCAGATAATTAAGATATCTTGATATGTGTATTTTACCTTCATTTACGGCCTCTTTAACGCTGCAACCTGGTTCATTCTGGTGAAGGCAGTTGGAAAAACGACACTCATAACTATTAAATTCTCTAAAACATGAGCTTAAATCATACCTATTGATAAAGTCTATAGAAAGCTCATTAAATCCTGGCGTATCAGCCACATAACTATTTTCATATATCTTTATTAGCTCTATATGCCTTGTAGTATGAGTTCCCTTTTTAGATTTTGAACTGATGTCACCAACATTCAACTTTAATCCAGGCCTCATTGCATTCAAAAGTGAGGACTTCCCTACCCCTGAATTTCCCGCAAATACAGATATTTTATTTGTTAGGTATTCGCTTAATTCATAAACACCTATATTTAACTTTGCACTGGTATAAAAAACAGGATAGCCAATATCTAAATAAATTTCTGACCACTCTTTGTATTCCCCTTCATAGTCTATATCAATTTTATTTACACAAATTATACAGTCTATTCCCCCATACTCACACATTGCTAAAATCCTGTCAATGTATAGAAAACTTGGTTCAGGAGCTTTAGCAGATGCGACCAAGACTACCACATCCACATTGGCCACTGGAGGTCTCATTATCCTGTTTTTTCTGTCAAGTATTTCCAGAATATAGCCATCTCTCTCGTCAATAGCTTTAATTATTACATTATCACCTACAAGAGGCGTCTTATCCTTCAATTTAAATAGGCCTCTTGCCCTGCACTCATATATTTTACCATCAACCAGCACATAATAAAATCCTGCAGTTGCCTTTATTATTTTACCCTCTGGCATAGATTCCTCCTAAGTATTATCTTCATATCTAGCATAGGGCTCTTTTTCATCGTTAATATACACCTCAATAATTACATGGCCTTTTGTAGGCACATTTAAGATATTTAACGGGCTATCCTGATAAGTATTCATACCTGAATATATAGTAGTCTCACCCAGAGCATCTTTTTTAACTACAACAACCTTCATCTCTCCAGGTATATCAGGTAAAGGAATAGTCACATTTTTCAAGACCGGTGGAGAAGGCTTTTTACTAACTACGACATCTATAGCTGACCCGCTTTCTACTGGATCACCTGGTTTGACGCTCTGTGATATAATTACACCCTCTGGTCCATCCTGCTCCTGTTCTGTTACATTTCCAAGTGTTAAATTATTTTCATTCAAAACTTTCTTTGCATCATCCAGGGTCTTACCAATAATATTTATCATGGTTACCTGCTCTTTTCCCCGGCTGACGTAAATATCCACCCGAGTATTTTTTTCTACTTCTTCATTAGCCATGGGATTTTGGGAGATAACCTTATTTGCAGGAACAATGTTGTCATATGCATAATTTACAATCGGTATTAAACCGGCATCTTTTAAAATAGAAACAGCCTCATCCATTTCCCGATTTTCTACAAGTGGTACCTTTACTAATTCAACCCCCTTACTTATTCTAACCTTTATTTTATAGTTCTTTTTTACTTTTATTTCTGGCTCAGGAGACTGACTCAAGACAATACCCGCCGCTTCATCGCTATAATCCTCTCCAACAATTTCTAAAGATAAGCCATTTTTTTCTAGCAGCTTCTTTGCATCATCTACCTGCATACCGACTATTGGGGGCACATCGATCTCTTCTGCTGTTTGACGGTTTATAAAAATGAATGTTGCTCCGGCTATGCCAGCCATTATTATTAAAACAATAACTGTTGTAATTATGGCAGAAACAATTTTGTTCCGTCTACTCTTTACTGGTTTATTGTCTTCTCTTTCATTCCCTTTATAATCTATCGTGGGCATAATCTTAGTAGGTGCATCCTCATCTATTTTGATAATCCTAAAATTAACAGGATCACTCACAAATTTATTTATATCATTAAGCATCTCTTTTGCTGTAGAGTACCTTTTAGTAGGATCTTTCTGAGTGGCTTTTATAATAATATCTTCAATCCCTTTCGGAATATCTCTGTTAATTTTTGAAGGTGGAACCAGCTCTTCTTCTATATGTTTTAGAGCTACCGAGATGGGGCTGTCCCCCTCAAACGGCACCTGTCCTGTAAGCATTTCATACATAACTATACCCAGTGAATATATGTCAGATTTTTCATCAACGATTCCGCCCTTTGCCTGTTCAGGGCTAAAGTATTGGGCCGTACCTATGATATTTTTATTGTATGTTAGAGTATAATCTGTAGCTGCCCTTGCTATGCCAAAATCAGTCACTTTTGCTATACCATCTTCTGTAATTAAAATATTATGTGGTTTAATATCACGATGTATAATATTATGTCTGTGAGCATTGTCCAATGCTCTTAGAACCTGACTGGCAATTGATATTGTTTCATCCACTGATAGATGCCCATTCACTTCTTTTATAATTTGTTTCAACGTCTTGCCCTTCACGTACTCCATTACAATATAATAGATATTGCCTTCATTACCAACATCATAAATACTCACTATATTCGGATGCGACAGGCTTGCCGCTGATTGTGATTCGTATTTAAATCTCTTTATAAATTCTTCATCGTGTGAAAATTCTGGGCGTAAGATTTTTATAGCTACAAATCTATTAAGCAAATGACAACGAGCTTTATACACAATACCCATACCGCCCTGTCCAATCTCTTCCAGAATCTCATATCTGTTACCCAACATTTTCCCTATCAATTAAATCACCTCAATCAGCACTTGACTGCAACTATTGTAATATTATCATATCCACCGCGAGCATTGGAACATTCAACTAGATTATTGCTGGCAGTTACTATATCACATTTTGTATATTCCTCAAGTATCTCGGCATCCGTCACCATATTTGACAGTCCATCTGTGCATAAAATTACAATATCACCTTGTACAGCCTGCCGTATATATACATCTATATTAATATCCATATCAACACCAATAGCCCGTGTAATTATATTTTTTAACGGGTGATATTTTGCTTCTGCAATTGATAGTTTGCCTTCTTTTACCATTTGAGTTACTAAAGAATGGTCCTCAGTAATTTGCTCTATTGTATTATTTCTAATCAGATATGCCCTGCTATCTCCAATATGTCCTATATAAAATTTGTTATTCTCAATCAGAAGTAGTGTCATTGTTGTGCCCATGCCGCTCTCATCGATATGAAGCTGTGATTCGTTTAAAACTCTTGTATTGCTATTTGCTATAGCTTCCCGTATAAATTTTTCTATCATGTCATCCGTCTTTTGCAAAGAGACATAATACTTATCAAAAAATTGTTTTGCCGCATCAACAGCCAGGGAACTGGCAATTTCACCCGCATTATGCCCACCCATGCCATCAGCAACAATGTAAAGTTTATAAGGATCATCACAGCCAGAAACATAAAAACTGTCTTCATTCTTGTCTCTCACCATACCGATATTAGAAACAGCATTGCTCATCATACAAATCACTCCCGTTTCTCTAAATAACTTCTTCTCAGCTGACCACATGCAGCATTGATTTTCCCTCCCAGAGACCTGCGAACAGTAACATTAATACCGAATTTTTCGAGCTTTTCTTTAAACCGTTTTACCCTTTCTGTTGTAGACGGTAAAAACTCAGTCTCTTCAATCCTATTAACTGGTATCAAGTTTACATGGCAAAGGAGCCCCCTTATCAACAGAGCAAGTGTTTCAGCATCTTCTTCTTTATCATTAAAGTCTCTTATCATAGAATATTCAAAGGTGACCCTTTTGTTAGTGTGTTCTATATAATATTTTATTGAAGCAATTATATCTTTTATTGGATAAGCTCTATTGATCGGCATTATCGACATTCGCTTCTCATCCGATGCTGCATGTAACGACACAGCAAGGGTCAATTGTAATCCTTCATCAGCAAGCTTATAGATACCAGGTACAATCCCACAGGTTGAAATTGTAATATGTCTTGCCCCTATATTCAGCCCCTTCTTTTCGTTTATTATTCTTACAAAACGCAAGACATTATCATAATTATCCAGTGGTTCTCCACTTCCCATTAGTACAACACGAGAAATCCGTACGCCTTTTAATCTTTGTACAGCCATTATTTGTTCAACCATTTCCCCAGGTTTTAAGTTCCTAACAAAGCCATTTATTGTTGAAGCACAAAAGCTACACCCCATTTTGCACCCCACCTGGCTTGACGCACAAAGGGTGTAACCATATTTGTAGCTTAATAGCACTGTTTCAATTGAGTTGCTATCCTCAAGTGAAACCAAGAATTTACACGCATCTTTATAGTTTTCTTCTTTCATTACGTTTGATTTAAATATAAAATACCGATCACTCAATCTCCCCCTTAAACTCCTAGGAAGGTTGGTCATATCGTCAAAATCATTCACATCCTTGTAAATCCATTCAAATACCTGATCCGCCCTGTACCCTGGTTCACCGAGCTCTACCACTATTCCTCTTAACTCCTCAATTGTGTAATCCTTAATATCTTCTTTATTCATCTCATACCACCATTATATTTGTTATGATTAATTAACTTTTATATGGACAATTGCCCCTAACCCAATCTACTCATTTTTGCTATGAAAAAACCATCGGTCTGATTTAATGATGGATAAAGGGTGATATAGCCTGTGCCAGAATCCCTTAACATCAAATTGGATGGTAACAAATCATTAAAATCAATTAATCTAAAATCACTATTTTTCTCTAAAAAATCGTTTATGACGTCTATATTCTCTTCTTTTTCGATAGTACATGTGCTATACACCAATATGCCGCCCTTTTTTACATACTGTGATGCATTTCTAAGAATTATTTTTTGCAGTGCTGATATCTTGTGTATATCACTAATGTGTTTATTCCATCTAATATCTGGTCTGTGTCTTATTGTCCCCAAACCACTGCATGGAGCATCCACTAAAACTCTATCAGCCTTTTCAATTAAGTTCTCATCAACTGTTGTAGCATCATAAAGTTGTGTTTCAATAATCTTAATGCCAAGCCTTTCCGCATTCTCATTTACAATTTTCAACTTATGTTTGTGCACATCTCTTGCTATAATATGCCCCTTATTCTTCATAAGTTCAGCGATATGAGTTGTCTTTCCACCCGGAGCACTGCAAACATCAACAATAAATTCTCCTTCCCTTGGATTTAATACATGTGATACCAGCATGGATGCCTCATCCTGAATGTAAAACAAACCCTCTTTATAGGATTGAAGATTTTCCAGACGATTAAATTTTTTTATTATTATGGCCTCATCAAGGTAGTTGCCACGTTCTGCCTCTATACCTTCATTTTTCAATTTATTTATAAGGAACTTTGGTTCCATCTTTAATGTATTTGCCCTTATAGCAATGGGCAACCTTTTATTATCTGCTTCCAGTAAATCAATAGTAAACTCGTAACCAAATTCATCAAGCCATCTTTTTACCACCCATTCAGGATGAGAATACACTATGGATAGATATTTAACCCTATCATCTTTTGGGGGCAGTTTATAAAATCTGCCATTACGTAAAAAATTTCTTAAAACAGCATTTACCATCCTGGCAGCACCTGCATTGCTATATTTCTTTGCAAGGTTTACAGATTCGTTTACAGCCGCTGATGGAGGAATCCGGTCAAGATAAATAATCTGATAAAGGCCCATCCTCAATATATTGATAACTACTATGTCTACCTCATCTATGGCCCGTGACAGGTATTGCTCCAGAATATAATCAAGGGTATTCTTTCGCTCAATCACGCCATAGGCAATTTCTAAAGCTAATCTTCTATCGCGTTCATCATCAACATCTATATTGAGCTCTTTGTTTGGATCAAAAGACTGGAATCCTCTTGGTTTTAACACATCACTTATTATATTTAATGCTGCTTCTCTTGCACTTTCCACACTTAAATCCTCCGGGTTTGTATATAGTATTCATTTGATGTATTCCAAAAATAAACTGGCTGAGTATTATCTGTTATATTTATTATGTCCATATTTTTTACATCCTGTGCAGTTGTCAGATATAGCTGGACATATTTACCAAACAGCGGGCCAATTAAACTGGCTAATACAATCGCAATGATAATGTTAAATAGATTAAAATAGCCATACTTAAATAAGAGTACTAAAAATATAATTGAAGAAATAAAATTTGTAACCGCAATACTGGTGCCACATCTCTTGTGCACAGCCAGGTACCTCTCTCCTCTTTTAAGCCTCATGCTTCCAACTTTAGCAGCCTCATAAACCATATCAGCTGGAGCATTACCCCTAATGATGAATCCATCTGTTAAGGCGTATCCACTAAGATTAAAGATACCATCATATTTCTCTTCTATTACATTTATAGTAGCATGTTCCAAAGCATGATTTTGCCTTACTACTTTATTAACAGCAATACGATATATCTCTACCGGAATCGTCACAATATTCAAAAGAGATCTAACTGTAAACTGAAATGGTAATATTATTAGATTTAATAATATAAAAACCAAAATGGGAAAGAATAAGAGAAAAAATAAATACATTTAATCTCTTTCCTCCCTTAAAACGATTAAGCGTATAAGCTGCAATATGGCTGTAAGTGTAGCAGCGAGATATGTCAATGCAGCAGCATTTAATACCTCTCTTGCAGGTTTAATTTCAGCATCTGTAAGAATATTCTCTGAGGAGAGCAACCTGATAGCCCTGTTGCTTGCATTAAACTCAACAGGTAGCGTTATGATCTGAAATATAACAACAGCCGAAAATAATATTATCCCAAAATCTAAAAGTGATGGAATACCCATTATCAAACCAATTAAAAACAACGGCCAGGCCAGATTTGATCCGAAATTTGCAACTGGCACAATTAAATTTCTAACCGTCAGCGGTATATATCCTTCCTTATGTTGTATCGCATGACCCGTTTCATGGGCTGCAACTCCAATAGCAGCAACAGATGTCCCTGAATACACATCCCTTGATAGCCTCATAACCTTTGTCGATGGATCATAATGGTCAGTAAGTGTACCACCTATAACCTCAATTGGCACATCATAAAGACCATTCATGTCAAGGAGCCTCCTTGCCACATCAGCACCCGTATAACCATGAGCATTTCTATACTTTAGATACTTATTGAATGTGCTCTGTACCTTCCCTTGCGCATATATTGCGAGAATCATAGCAGGTATCAAAATTATGAAGGTGGAATCGAATATCATTGATAGTACCTCCCGTCGATAAAATTTTTTACCGCACTTTCAACAAGATTAAGATCAACCCTCGTGTTATAGCACGGACCCTCTGGTCTAATATTTATAACACCATAGACCGGTATCCCATTGACATCCTGTATCCCACTTGTAAGATCTCTTTCACAAGCCACTGCAACTATTGCCTTGGGTTTATAATCCTTAACCGCTTTCCTTGCCAGGGTTCCTCCTGTAGCAGCAATTATACGCACACCATAGCGTTCCGAGATTTCTATTAGTCCTTTTATATCACATCTACCACATCTTCTGCAATTGTTTATATTGGTGGTTATCCTGTACACACAAGTGGACCTTTGCAAGCAATGTGGTAACAGGATCAGTATATCATCCGGAGCCACTTTAACATTTCTTGCCGCAACAAGGTTATTATTTATCTCTGCAAACGACCTCATCATCTGCTCTTTTTCTATTCCCAAAAGCCCACCAACGAACAATACCTCCGGATAAATGGTATTTAAAGCAAAGGACATAAAGTCGCTCAATTTCCTTATTGGTCTTTTCTTGAGTAAAGAGAATACAACCGCAAGAGTTCCCACAACAAGAATCAATAAAAACACCGTTAATGGAGCAGCTATTCCTATTAAGATATAATAATAAAGTCCCACATTGTGTGTCAATAATACATAAATTAAGGTAAGATAGAATATAATAACAGCTGATGTTAGTATGGTTAATACACCAATATAAACCCTCTTTTTCCCGTACAAAATTTCACTCCCTATATTAAAATAGTACCTGCTTCTACCCTATTTCCCCTGATATATTCATCGACGCTCATTGCTCTCTTACCTTCTGGTTGAAGCATGGTTATCCTTATACTGCCATCAGCACATGCTACACATAAACCCTCTTTATCCACCTTAACCACCTCTCCTGGCCTGCCATTTATTTCTTCATTGTTTATACTGCACTCCAACACTTTAATAACCTTCCCATTCATACAAAAATATGCTCCAGGCCATGGCCATGTGCCTCTTACAAGGTTTACTATCTCTTTCTTAGTTTTTCCCCAATTAATATGACCAACATCTTTACTCAACATAGGAGCATATGTTGCTTCATCTTCATCCTGACTTAAATATTGAGCTGTACCGTTTTCTATCATGTTTAATGCCTCTATCAGCGCATCAGCACCAACCTGAGAAAGTTTTGAATTAAGGGTAAGTGCATTATCCTTATCAGATATTTCCACTGGTTTCATTAAAATAATATCCCCTGCATCGAGCTTCTCACTCATTTTTACTATTGATATACCTGTAACCTTTTCACCATTTATGATCGCCCAGTTTATTGGTGCTGCTCCCCTATATTTAGGGAGTAACGAGGCATGAACATTTATGCATCCCATAGGCGGCAACGTTAGAATCTCTTTCGGTAATATATTGCCATAAGCAGCCACAACAATAATATCTGGTTTTGTCTCTTTAATTAGATTATAGGCCTCAATGTTACCTTTGAGTTTGGTTGGTTGAACTACAGGAATATTGTATTCTATCGCCAAGGATTTAACAGGAGGAGAAGATATGTTCCTGCCACGTCCTTTTGGCCTATCTGGTTGTGTAACTACAAGGCCCACATCATGAGATAAAATCAGTGCCCTTAATATAGGTACGGCAAACTCGGGTGTTCCCATAAACACAACCTTCATTCTTTTATACCACCTTCCTCTTCCGCGTCAACGTATCTAATAACCCTATCTATAAACAATACCCCATCCAAGTGATCAATCTCATGGGATAATGCTCGAGCCAGCAAATCTTCACCGGTGATTTCTATAAGTTCCCCATCTCTATTAAGTCCTCTAACAGTGAGAATCTTTGGCCTGGCCACTTCTCCTGCCACATCCGGAATGCTAAGGCACCCTTCAACGCCTATCTGTTCACCCTCTGACGCAACTATCTCCGGATTAACCAATGCAATGAGACCGCTTCCAGCATCTACGACTATTACTCTCCTCAACACACCTACCTGGGGAGCCGCAAGGCCAACCCCATCTGCTTTGTACATGGTCTCAGCCATATCATCTATCAATAACCTTATCCTATCATCAACCTCTTCGACGGTCCTACTTTTCTTTCTTAATAGTTCATCTTCATATTTTCTAATCTCTCTTAATGCCATTTTCTACCTCCTACATTAAACTAACTGGATTTACATCCATCATATATTTTACTCCATCCAACTTTTTTATATTGCGAAGACTATCAGATAAAAGCACTGCTATTTCTCTGTCATCAGTTCCTTTTAAAACAAACTGCCACCGGTATAGATCATTTATCCTTGCAACTGGGCTGGGTACAGGTCGTAACAGTTTTATATCGACTGCACCAACATTTTTTGTCAACCTCTTTATATCATTATACCATATTTCTATCGCTTTTCTAACCTGTTCACTTTCAGGACCCGAACATAACGCCCTTCCAAGCCTCATGAAAGGCGGATATCCAAATTGCTTTCTGAATTCAATCTCCTTCTGATAAAATCCAATATAATCATTACGTGCCGCATATTGGATGCTATAATTCTGCGGGTTAAAAGTCTGAATGATAACCTTGCCTTTTTTGCCTCTTCTTCCTACCCTACCCCCAAGCTGAACTAAGAGCTGGAAGGTATTTTCAGAAGATTTATAATCAGGTAGATTAAGGTTTATATCCGCAAGGATTACACCTGCCAATGTAACACCAGGAAAATCAAACCCTTTAGTAACAAGCTGGGTTCCTATAAGAATGTCAGCCTTCCCATCCCTGAAATTAGAAAAAATATCGTTTATACTGGTTAGCCCCCTTATAGAATCCCTATCCATCCTCAAAACCCTGGCATCTGGAAAAAACTTATTGATCTCCCTCTCTATCTTCTGTGTACCAAATCCCCCAAACTCCATCTCTGTACCACCACATTTGGGGCATGTACGCATAACCGTCTCATTGTAATTGCAATAATGGCATGTCAGGATTTTTTTGTCGGAGTGATATTTTAACGGTATGTCACAATGAGGGCACTTAAGTATATTACCACAATTTTTACACATAACAAAACTTGCATAACCTCGTTTGTTCAAAAAAAGTATGGCCTGATCTCCATTTTTTAAGCATGTGCCAAGCTCAGATATAAGCTTGCGGCTTAAAATACCTCTATTTCCCTTCTTTAATTCCCCTCTCAAATCCACTATCTCAAATACAGGCATACCAGTATCATTCACTCTTGTTGATAGGTTTAGCAACTCGTATTCACCTAATTGCGCTTTGTAATAGGTCTCAACCGAAGGTGTAGAACTCGACAATATAATAGAAGCATTTTCTAACTCACATCTTCTTATGGCAACCTCTTTTGCGTCATAATATGGATGCATATCTGATTGTTTAAAACCCGTATCATGTTCCTCATCTATAACAATAAGACCAAGGTCCTTCATAGGGAGAAAAACTGCACTGCGTGTGCCAACAGCAATCCTTACCTCGCCCCGTCTCACCCTGTCCCATTCATCAAAATGTTGACCATTTGATAATCTGCTATGAAAAACCGATACCATATCACCAAATCTATTGACAAATCTGGCAAAAACCTGTGGGGTCAGTGACACTTCTGGAACCAGTATGAGGACGCTTTTGCCATCCTGTAACATCTGTTCTGCAATATTCATGTATACATCTGTTTTTCCACTGTTAGATACGCCAAACAGCAAAAACTTGCTCTTCCCGTTTTTTCTTGCCATATAATAATCACTTACAACCTTTAATTGAGAGGAATTTAGCTCATACTTCTTTTCGTTAATCCTTGGAAATTTAACAATACGTCTCAATTCCCTGTACTCATAATCTATAACACCTTTTTTATACAATCTTCTTATAAAGGAGTAGTCAATTCCTGTATCCTTAACTGCTTTCGAAGCCAGCACCCAATCTTTTTCTTTAAGGTAATCAATAAAATCTTTTTCTTTTTCCTTTAAGTCATCATCAAACATTCCCTCCTTAAGCTTTATCATTCGGACCCTTTTATGTCTGGTACCACGATTTATCTCAGGGAAATAACTTATTATACCCATTTTCCTTAACCTATCAATAATTTTCTTATCCCCATCCATCTCATCTGTATACATGGTCTTTTTGCTTGTAATAATTTTCTCCAGGACAGCCCTTTCCTTATCATTTAAATTAGTATTATCTGCAGTGCCACTTATTATAATTTTCTTTTTTAAGCTAATATTGACCTCTGGGGGTATAAAGCACTTTAATGCATCAATAAAAAGACAGTTATATCTTTCCTTGATGAACTTTGCGAGAATAACCATGTTGGCACTGAAATACTTTATATCGTCTATTGATTCAATTATATTTTTCAGCTCAACAGCTGTATCAGCAATATATTTTTTCTCAATAACAAAACCATCAACCAGATTATTGTTAAAAGGTACAACTACCCTTGAACCTATATCAATGGTCTCTTGTAACTCATCGGGCACTATATAGTCAAAAATTTTATCCACTTTGGCAACAGATAAATTTACAATCACACCTGCTATCCAGCTCATATCATCACCCAAAAAATTAAACTGGGATTTACCCAGTTATTTTAATATGTCCAACATTCTGTCTAAAATGGCATCCGCAACCTGCATCTTGCTCATGAGCGGATACTTTGTGACTTTGCCATCGCGGTCAATTATGCTTATTATGTTAGTATCAACCTCAAAACCAGCACCTTTTTCTGTTACATCATTTGCAACTATCATATCCAGATTTTTTTTGTCTATCTTTTTCTTAGCATTCTCATAGAGAGCTTCTGTCTCTGCAGCAAAACCCACAAGTTTTTTATTCCCTTTTATCTTACCAAGCTGTTCCAGAATGTCTGGATTCTTAACAAGTTTCAACATGATGGCATCATCATCTTTTTTAATCTTTTGTTCTGAAACATATTCCGGTCTGTAATCCGCAACTGCTGCAGCCATAATAACTGCATCTGCCCATTCGAAATTATGCCTCACCTGTTCAAGCATCTCTTCGCACGTCTTTATATTTATGGTCTTTATCCCATCCACAGCCGGTAGGCCTGTGGGCCCTGTAATAAGCAAAACTTCAGCGCCCCTCTTATGTGCTCTTTCAGCTATAGAATAGCCCATCTTGCCTGATGACCGATTAGTTATATATCTTACAGGATCAATGGGTTCCTGAGTAGGACCTGCAGTAACTATCAAATGGACGCCGGCCAGGTCTTTATGCTGAGTCACAGATAATGTTTCTACAATACCACTAATTATATCATCCACATCTGCCAGCTTTCCTTTCCCATATACCCCACAGGCCAAAATCCCTGTAGCTGGTTCTATAAATTTGTATCCAAGAGACTTTAATTTGTTGATATTCTCTTGAGTAATCTTATTCTCATACATATTCACATTCATTGCAGGTGCAATTAAAACAGGGGCTTTTGTAGCCATAACGGTGGTTGTCAACAGATCATCAGCTATGCCATTGGCAATTTTTCCAATTATATTTGCTGTGGCTGGAGCTATAACAAAAATATCGGCTTTCGTAGCCAGTGAAATATGTTCGATCTCCCATGATTTCACCTCATCAAACATACCAACAGCGACATAATTTGATGAGAGGATCTGCAATGTCAAGGGGCTGATAAATTTCGTAGCGCTTTCTGTCATAATGACATTAACATTAGCCTTTAATTTTTTTAACCTGCTGACAATATCAGCTGCTTTATAAGCAGCTATGCTACCTGTTACGCCCAGTACAATATTTTTATTGTTTAAAACATCTACACCAATCATTTTATACCATACTTCTGCCTTTCATAAGTAATTTTACCTTCGTAAACCTCATAGGTTGCAATAGTTACAGGATTGGTAGAATCTATATCAACAAACTTTGGTGCTCCATCTACCAACTGTCTAGCGCGCTTAGCCACAAGTGTAGACAGTGTATATCTGCTGTCAACCCTCTCTAATAAATCATTAATCGCAGGATAAATCATGATGAATTTCCCTCCCTATACATTCTCAAGTCTTAAATATAAGTCCAGATTCCTTTCTACCTTGCATTTCTCAGCTGTTATAATCGCTAATACTTTCTGTGCCGCTTCACTTACTGCGTCATTTACCACTATATAATCATACTTCGTAATATACTTCAATTCTGAAAAAGCTTTCGAAAAACGCAACTTGATTTCTTCATCTGTCTCCGTAGCCCTACCTTTAATCCTCTTTTCCAGTTCGTCCATTGATGGTGGTACAATAAATATGAATACCCCATCAGGAAATTTCTCTCTTGCCTTCATGGCACCCTGTATATCAATCTCCAATATCACTTCCCTGCCTTCTTTTAATTTTTCTTCCACATATGATTTAGGGGTACCATAATAGTTTCCATAAACTTCTGCCCATTCTAAGAATTGATCGTTTTTTATCATTTCTTCAAACTCAGCCTTATCTAAAAAATAGTAATTTACGCCCTCCTTCTCCCCTGACCTGGGCTTACGTGTTGTGGCTGACACACTGAGACATAACGACGGGTCCCTTTTGAGTACCTCTTTGCAAATGGTACCCTTTCCCGCTCCTGAGGGCCCAGATATGACTATCAATATACCCTTGTTCATGATATTTTCACCTTATTCATCTGAAAGACTCTCATTCTCTTCTATTTCTTCATCCTTTGAGTTTAAACGGTTGGCCACTGTCTCTGGTTGAACTGCACAAAGTATTACATGGTCGCTATCGGTTATAATAACTGCCCTTGTTCTGCGACCATATGTAGCATCAATGAGCATACCCCTATCCCTCGCTTCTTGAATTATCCTCTTTATTGGGGCAGATTCGGGACTCACTATGGCTACCAATCTATTGGCAGAAACTATATTGCCAAAGCCAATATTAATAAGTTTTATATTCATAAAACAACCTCCAATTATTTTAAGGCAAATTATTTTATTCACGGCAAATACATGTGATTTGCTCTTTAATAATCCCCCAAGCTTATCTTATATCTATTTTACTCATTATTGTTACTTAATGCAATATTGATTTTTAAGACCACAAACTAATGTCTCCATGAAATACTTCGACGCATGGCCCTGTCATATATATATTATTGTTAACCTCCACAAACAGATCGCCTCCAGGCAGGGATACAATTACTTCCCTCTCAATATATCCTAAGACATTTGAAATAAAAGCCGAGGCACAGGCTCCTGAGCCACATGCCATAGTCATGCCGACTCCCCTTTCCCATGTCCTAACCATCAACCTCTTCCTGTTCATTACCTGGACAAAGTTTACATTTGTTCCTACAGGAAATATATTATATTTCTCTATTACAGGACCATAAACTTCTATTGGAAAGCTGTCGATATCACTGACAAAAATAACAGTATGCGGTACACCTGTATTCACAGATGAAATATGTAAGGTTTTATCACCAAATGCTATTGGTTCATTTATCAAACGGCCCTCCCATCTAACAGGAACACTGTCTGGCTCCAAGTGAGGTACCCCCATATCCACCCGTACCATTCTTACCTTATCATTATCATCAGTAACAACCTCAGGCCTGACAACCCCGGATAAGGTCTCTATTTCCATTTTCTTTTTTGTTACAATTTTTCTATCATATACATACTTTGCAAAGCATCTTATCCCATTCCCACACATCTCTGCTTCGCTACCATCAGCATTAATTATTCTCATACGTGCATCAAATTTATTTGATTTACATACCAATATAAGTCCGTCTGCCCCAATTCCGAAATGCCGATCACATAACCTCTTAGCAATGTTGCCTATGTCTTGCCATCCTACCTCAACTTCATTTATTAAAATAAAGTCGTTGCCAGTTCCATGCATTTTAACAAATTCCATAACAAACCTCCCAAATCCTTTTGTAGAAAATTATATCCCAAACACAGTTATTATAAAAGTAGATTTTATTAATAAAATTTACCTGAATAGCACAAAACTCAACGGGCTCATTAAAACAATTTTGCCATACACTAAAGTTTATCTTCTTAAACTTTTAAAAATGGATAACCCGTGATATACTATGTATACGTATGGGAGGTGTTTTAATGCCACTGGATGGATTAGGTCTACATGCTCTGGTTTACGAACTTAAAAATACTATTATAGGCAGTAAGATAGAAAAGATATACCAACCTGATAGATATGAAATCTTACTTCATCTGCGAAAACCACAGGAAAATATAAAACTGTTAATAAATTCTCACCCTGTGCTTTCAAGAATCTGCATTACAACAACTGACAAAAAGAATCCGGTTAATCCGCCACCTTTTTGCATGCTTCTTCGGAAATATCTCGAAAGTGGGGAAATAATTGATATAAAGCAAAAGGGATTGGATAGGATTATAGAGATTACCTTTAAAAGTTGGAAAGATGAAATATTAATGCTATATATCGAGATTATGGGAAAATACTCTAACATAATATTAACCGATAAAGAATACAAAATCATTGACTCACTAAGACATGTAGACCCAGAGATGAGTAGAGTAAGGTGGGTAATGCCAGGTGAAAAATATGTATATCCACCACCCCAGAACAAACTTAATCTGCTTTCATCAAACAATGAAGACATTATAGGAGCCCTAAATATACCATCGACTGGATCTATGTCAAATCATATAGTTAAAAGCCTTGAGGGTTTTAGCGGTTTTCTTGCCAACGCCATTTTAATGTCCTGTAAACTCAATCCTTCAGATAATGTGGATATAAAAAATATGGATAGAGTAATTGATGAGATTATTAAGATAAAAAATAAACTCCAGAACAACCAGTATGAACCAACCCTTTATCTGGAAAAAAATGAATATAAAGACTTTTTGCCCTTTAATTTTGATATGTTCGATTCCATAAGATTTAACAGTATGTCGCTTATGGTCGATGAGTTTTATAGTATAAAAGAACTTAAAGGACTTATAAACGACAGGTCCAGTTCACTTTTAAAGATAATTAATAGTAACCTCGACAGGTGTTATAGAAAGTTAGAAAACCTCCAAGATGAACTCGCTTCTGGCAAAGAAAGAGATAAATACAAGGAATATGCAGACCTTATAATGGCAAATTTGAGCAATATTCATAAGGGAATGAAGTCTATAAATGTGGTTAATATATTTTCTGAATCCACCAGCCCAATAGAAATCCCTTTAGACCCATCATTGAGCCCGGTAGAAAATGCCCAGCGCTATTATAAAAAATACAATAAACTTAAAAATTCAATTAAGTACATTGAGGAACAGATAGAAGAGACAATAGAAGAGATAGAATTCCTCGAATCTGAGTTAAATAACCTTCAAAATATAGACAGCATCAATGAAATTGAAGAGATAAAAAACGAACTGGAAGCTATTGGCTATATTAAGCAGGACAGTAAAAAGAAGGTGTTGACAATCAAATCAAAGCCGCGCCATTTTTTGTCTTCTGACGGTTACGATATATATGTGGGCAAAAATAATTATCAGAATGATGAACTTACGCTGAGGCTCTCATCGGCAAATGACATATGGCTTCATACAAAAGATATCCCAGGTTCCCATGTAATTATAAAAACAAATGGGAACAATATAACAGACGAGACCCTAGATGAGGCGGCAACACTGGCGGCTTATTATAGCAAGGCAAGACACTCCAGCAATGTCCCTGTAGACTATACATTAAAGAAATTTGTAAAGAAGCCCTCTGGTGCAAAACCAGGAAGGGTAATTTACACTAACCAGAAAACTATTTTTATAACACCTATAGAAGAAAAAATTAAATCCTTGAAAAGAATTGAGGATTAAACATGATGTTGAAATTCTTTATAGGTATGCAGAATTTCCCTGTACATCTGTAATCTATATAGAAATCCTCGCATGAAACCCATTTTTTCCTCTTTACGATAGTGTGTAAGTCCTGTAAGATCAGGATAGCATACTTTATAATTTTTCATCGCAGCATATTTGCTAATAAAAACCTCAACGCCGAATCGAGTCCATGATATGTCTGGGAGTTCTTTTGCAAAACTTCCTCTAAGACATCTTTGCCCGTTCAATATGTAAAAATATTTTTGGGCTAAATTGACGGATGTCTTACCGCCTCGTTTAAACGTGCCAATGCTCATTACCGTTTTATCATCTTTGAAAAGTGGTTCTATTAAAGCATCTATGTGTTTAGCTGTTAGCCCTATCAGGTCAGCGTCTATAAACAGGTAGTAGTCAGCACTGGTGAGTCTAATGGCTGTTTGAAGCGCAGCACCTTTACCGAGGTTTTGGATATGTCTTAGGAGAATTACATTATATTGTTCTGCTACCTCTGAGGTTTTATCAATAGATCCATCATCTATCACATACACTGAATTTATGTAATCTATATCCGTTAATATATCAAGCACCTTAGCGATTCTGGGAGCCTCATTGAATGCTGGCACAAGAGCAATTATTTCCATTTTTATCACCCTTAATTAATTATATCAAAAATAATATGCTATGAAAATTTTGGGGAGTAAATAGTACGGGATAGCAACCGTCCATGATAAAAATCACTACGGTAATTGACTACAGGAGCAATGCCATAATGAGAAATAGCAGAGAAATTAAACCTGCAATAACCTGTTTCTCAATTATGCATGGTAACCATAACGGACATAACTCAAAGTGACAAAATTTCTCATCAACAGTAAATTCAATACGAAGGGAGTGAAAACCTGAGAAATGACCGTTTAACTGTCAAAAATACGGTCATGTTTTTGAATCAGGGTAGTATGGCAAAATTATATTTAAAAAGAATAAATATTGATAGGATATTAAATGGACATCCATGGATATTTGATAATGAAATATCTCTGGTTGAAGGGGAATATTCTCCGGGTGATGTGGTGGAGGTTTACGATTACAAAAAGAAGTTTATTGGGAAGGGTTTTATAAGCCCTAAGTCTAAAATACGTATCAGGCTGCTTACCAGAAATAAAGATGAAAATATCGATGAAAATTTCATCAGGAATAAAGTTGTTGAGGCATGTGAATATAGAAAGAGAATTATGGATATATCTTCCTGTCGTTTGATTTATGGCGAAGCAGATGGCCTCCCCGGTCTTATAGTGGATAAGTTTGGTGACTATCTTGTACTTCAGTCACTTACAATAGGAATTGAAAAATTTAAACAGGTTGTTGTTGATGTACTCATAGACATAATAGCCCCTAAAGGCATATATGAGAGAAATGATGTTCCTGTAAGGGAACTGGAAGGTATAAAACAGCAAAGCGGATATCTTTACGGCAGTTTTGATCCAATGCAGCAATTTGAAGAAAACGGGTTAAAATTCTGGGTGGATATGAAAAATGGCCAGAAAACAGGATATTTTTTAGATCAAAAAGAAAATAGAATGTCGATAAAATCCTTTGTACAGGGTGCTAATGTACTTGACTGTTTTTGCAATACCGGTTCTTTCTCAGTACATGCAGCCTTCTTTGGTGCTGCAAGCGTAATGGGGATAGATATATCACCAAATGTACTTGAAATTGCAAAGAAAAACGCTGAGCTCAACAATGTATCGGAAATCTGCACATTCAAAGAAGCAAACGTATTTGATATGCTCAAGGAATACGATGAAGAGGGGAAAAAATATGATGTAATCATTCTTGACCCGCCGGCGTTTACCAAGAGCAGCAAAACAGTAGGGAATGCGTATCGTGGCTATAAAGAAATCAACTTAAGGGCCATGAAACTGTTGCCACCCGGAGGAATTTTAATCACATCCTCATGTTCCCAGCATATAAATCGCGAGGAATTTTTAAATATCATAGTCGATGCAGCAAGGGATACCAAAAGAAAGTTGCGATTGATAGAGTTTCGCGGCCAGGCCAAAGACCACCCAATTTTGCCAGCCTCAAGAGAGACCAACTATTTGAAATTTGCAATATTAGAAGTAAGGTAAAAAGAGAGAGTTAAATCGCTCTCTCTTTTATTCTTCAGGCAGTATAAGATTTAAAATAATGCCCGCAATAGCACCCAAACTCATACCTGCCAGCTTTATATTTCCACCAAGGTCAAATACGGCTCCTCCGATTCCAAGAACGAGTATTGTTGCTGCTATTAGCAAATTTCTTGTCTTGCCAAAATCAAGATTGTTATTAACAATGGTCTTTATTCCAATACTTGAAATCATACCAAACAATACGATGGAAATACCCCCTATTACCGGCTGAGGAATTGTAGAAATAACAGCGCCAAACTTTCCTATAACTGATATGCATATAGCGGATATCGCAGCTATCTCCATAACAACAGGATTGTAGATCTTCGTAAGAGCCAGTACACCGGTGTTCTCAGAATATGTGGTATTTGCAGGCCCACCTAATAGAGCTGCCAGTGCGGTTGCAAGACCATCTCCCAAAAGAGTAACACTAAGGCCAGGCCTCTTTATAAAATCTTTTCCCACAGTCTCGCTGACAGAAAGCACATCCCCTATATGCTCAATTGCAGTTACCAGAGCCACAGGCGCTATTACAGCTATTGCATCCCAGCTAAACTTTGGAAAAGTAAAGGCAGGCATTGCAAACCATTTAGCCTCAATGATTGGCGTGTAATCTACATATCCAAGAATAGCTGAAGCAATATAACCTGCAGCCAGTCCAAACAGCACAGGTATAACCTTAAAGAATCCTTTCGCATACATGTTGACAACAACTACAGTTGCGAATGCTATACCGGCCAAAAGCCAGTTTTCGCTTGCCATATTAACAGCAGTCGGTGCTAGGTTCAAACCAATAACCATAATTATTGGACCAGTCACTATCGGTGGCAACAATTTTTTTATTTTCTCTGCCCCGATAATCTTTACCAGTGCCGCAAATACTACATACAGAAGACCTGCTACAATTATGCCACCCTGAGCATACTGCAATCCACCCATGTTCTTTGAAACCAATATAATAGGTGCAATATACGCAAAGGAAGACCCCAAAAATATAGGCACCTCAAACCTGGTAATCAGATGAAAAAGCAGTGTTCCTACTCCAGCAGTAAAAAGTGCAACAGAAACATTCATACCAGTAGTAAGTGGCACAAGCACAGTGGCTCCAAACATAGTGAATAGATGTTGGATGCCCACTATGAGTAACTTAACTCCACTGATTTCTTCTACACTTTCCTTTGCCTTTGTAGCTTTAATAATATTTTCCATAAGATTTCCCCTTTCTAGCCTCTCAAGGGCTAAATTAAAGTTTTTTACATCTCGTTTATTGTTACCCTATTGATCCCATCTATCTCAACTACCTCTACTGCTATGATCTCACTCTTTGATGTAGGCACATTCTTACCAACATAATCCGGCCTTATAGGCAACTCCCTGTGCCCTCTATCCACCAGAACAGCCAGCTGAATTTTCTGCGGTCTCCCGTGATGAATCAATGCCTCCATGGCGGCTCTAGCTGTCCTTCCTGTATAAATTACATCATCTACCAGCACAACTATTTTATCATTAACGTCAAAATCGAGTTCCTCTTTATGCACCCTCGGGTCCTTATATGCTTCCTTCAGATCATCCCTATAAAATGTTATATCAACTGCCCCTATAGGAACCAGCTCACCTTCAATATTAAATATCTCCCGGCCAATCCTTTGAGCCAACGGATAGCCTCTCCTTTTAATTCCAACCAGAACCACGTCTGAAACTTCCTTATTCTTTTCAATTATTTCATGTGCCATCCTGGTTATAGCCCTGTTCATCGCCTTTTCATCCATTATTTCAGCTTTAAACCTCACTTACCTTCACCTCCTCTAATAAAAAACTTCTTATCCGAGCCGATAAGAAGTTTAATAACGGTATTCCGTTCTTCACTCCTTATCGACCTCACAGGGTCAACTTAAAGGATTACTCTTGTATATATTAACACTTTGAATATGGAATTGTCAACTGATAACAACTTTAATCAAATATATTGAGAAATAACCCTCTATCAGCGAACCTATAACTATTATCATAAAAACCGCTGCCATAACAAGCGTATATGCAATAAAATCCTTGAAAATATTGGATATGCCACTGGATCTGTTTCTGAATATGTACAGAGAAAAATTAATTGATATCACACCCATAATAATTAACCCGGGAATAATAAATATATTGGAAGGTAGCAGGGATAAAAGAGCAAAGGCAATACCGTTTTTCTGCAAATTATTTACAAGAAAGGAAAGGGTAAAGCCGAATACAAACCCCCTGATTCCCATGACAATTAAGATAAGAGGAATGCAGATAAATGTAGCCCCGAGAATCCATATAATAAAAGCTATCTGAAAATTGTTTATCAGGGACTGGGTAAAAACCTCCGAGCTGCTCACATCAGTGTCAATAAACAATTGAAAAAAACCGTTAATATAGTTTAGGAGCTCACTGCGCTGAATATCAGATAGCGACCCGGTACTCATATAGCCGGTAATAATACCAATATATGTAAAAAGTGTACATAGAAAGTATAAATATATATGGTTTTTAAAATGTTTGACAAACACACTCCAAAGTTGTCCTACCAAGCGAATTACCCCCTATCCCTATAATAGATATGAATATAAAATGGACAATATTACCTTAAGATATGGTTTAAAAAAGTTAAACAATCTGATAAAATTTTCTTATTGGGGGTATAGACAATGGCAATATTACGGTGTGAAAATTTAACAAAAAGTTTTGGCATCAATGATGTGCTAATAAATGTAAGCTTTGTTGTTGAGGGAAATGACCATATCGGCGTGGTTGGAAATAATGGGTGCGGCAAGTCCACTCTTTTAAAAATTATTGCAGGACATATGGACTATAATTCAGGCAATCTTATTTTTGCCTCAGACATATCTATAGGTTACCTCGAACAAAATACAATAATAACTTCAGAGAATACGCTCTGGGAAGAGATGTTCAATGAATACGAAGACATTAAAACAATAGAGAGACAGCTTAAAAACATTGAAAACAAAATATCTGAGCTGGGTCTTCAAGGCAAAATAAATGACCGGCTGTTTGATGAATATGAGTACCTCAGGACAGAATATGAAAATAGAAATGGATATGCGTATGAAAGTATTATACGTAAAACTCTTGACGGATTGGGTTTTCCCAAAAATGACTACAACAGACCTATTGTTGAGTTTAGTGGTGGCCAGAAAAATAAAATAAACCTTGCAAAAATACTGCAGAAAAAGCCTGACCTCTTACTCCTTGACGAGCCTACAAACTATCTTGATATACCTTCTTGTGAATGGCTGGAGGATTATCTAAAAAATTACAATGGGGCGGTTATAGTTGTCTCTCACGATAGGTACTTTTTAAACAGTTTTGTAAATAAAATATTTGATATACATCACCATACCCTTGACACATATAATGGAAATTACGATACCTTTATTAAATTAAAAGAAGAAAAAAGAAAACAACTTGAAAAAAACTATATGATCCAACAAAGGGAAATAAACAGACTTATGAATATCATAAGTGTCCAGAGAAATAGAGGCACTGAAAAGAGCATCAAAATCGCTTCCAGCAGAGAAAAGATGCTGAAAAAAATAGAAAAGATTGAAAAACCACAAGAACAGTCAAAGATGCGGCTTGATCTTAAACTGCAGTTTGAATCGAGCAATATAGTGGTCAAATCAAGCAACCTGTCAATGTATTTTGATCAAAACAGAATATTTGAAAATATTAATTTCACTATAGGCAAAGGTGAAAAAATTGCACTTATTGGTCCGAATGGTACAGGCAAGAGTACCCTTTTAAAAATAATTGCTGGTCAATTAAAGCAGACAGGGGGAGAAATAATATTTGGAAACAGGGTTCAGATCGGTTACCTCAGCCAGGAAAGGACAGATCTTAATTTTGACAACAACCTCATGGAGGAGATATGGTCTGCAGATTCCTCACTAAGACAGTTCGAGGTTAGAAGCATTCTAAGTTATTTTCTCTTTACCGGTGACGATGTTTTTAAAAAAGTTTCTACTTTGAGTGGTGGTGAACTTATAAGGCTATCTCTGGCAAAACTTGTTATATCAAAGGCTAATTTTTTACTGCTTGATGAGCCAACAAACCATTTAGACATACCATCCAAAGAAGTGATAGAAGACGCCCTAAAAAGATATACCGGCACCATATTATTTGTATCTCATGACAGATATTTTATAAACAAAATAGCAAATAAAATTTTTGAACTGGAAAATGGCAGCATTACAGAATATCTTGGAAATTATTCTTACTACATTGATAAAAAACACAGGCTAAATAATCCAGAAAAAGAGACAGATACGCTGAGCAAAACAGAGCGTTCCCTCATGTTTAAAAAGCAGAGAGAATCAATAAATGAAAGAAGAGAATTAAGACAAAAATTAAAGGAAATGGAACAGATGATAGAAGATACAGAAACTGAAATCAGAATACTGGAAGAAAAGATGGGTAACCCTAAAATTTACCAGGATGAAAACACTGCCATAGAAACTGTAAAAAGATATAACCTGCTTAAAGCAGACTTGGAAGACTACTATGCAAGATGGGGTGAATTAATAGAGTCAATGGAGGATTTTTAGCCCATTGACTCCATTAAAATATACTCTATTCCTATTATGGTTTTGGCGTCCCTAATCGCACCCGAGGTTAGCATATCCTTTATCTCTTCCATACTAAACTCCTGCATATCAAGCAACTCATCAGGGTCAAGGTGTTGCTTGCCAGGGACAAGTCCAGTCGCAAGATAGAGGTATATATATTCGTCAGAAAAGCCTGGTGACGTATAAAACTCATATATCTTTTTTATCTCCCCTGAGTATCCAGTTTCCTCTTCTAATTCCCTCTTAGCACATTCCTCTGGTTGTTCCCCAGCCTCCAGCTTGCCGGCCGGTATCTCCCATAACTCATCCTCAGCAGGCTTCCTATACTGTTTTACCATTACGACCTTATTGTCAATGGTAATGGGTACAACAGCAACAGCTCCTTTATGTTCCACGATTTCTCTACCTGCTACCCTTCCGTTGGGTAGCAACACCTCATCAACTCTCAAGTTTATAATTCTGCCATCATATATTTTTTGACTTTTTATGGTTATCTCTCTTTTGTCCATTTATTTTCCTCACCCTCATTATGGTTTAATTTTATGTTATTAACTACAAATCTCGCAGAGGCTGCGCACAGCTCGTAAAAATACGGGTCATCCTCATATTTTCTGCCCATTGTACTGATATTAATGTCAAAATAGTTCATCGCTTCTTTTATATAGCCCCCATCTTCTGTGAAGATTCTATATCTTCCCACAGACCGTAAATCCTCTATCTGTCCATCTATCATTTTTAAAAAAGGTTCATCCATATAAGGAAATATAATATCACAGGGAGAATGGCACAGTTCTTTTAAGACAGTCATGGAATGGTGACTGACACCTCTATGTCTATCCCTGCTGTCAGCAAAGCTCAGACGCGGCAAATACACAGGAACCCCCTTAAAACCATAGACTGCATCGATGATGTACCCAGCTTCAACCCCCGAAAATCCATATTTAGTACCTGTGCCTGTTATGCCTGGTCCCATAGACACAAGTATTACATCGGATTTGCAGACATCCTTAGCCGTGATGAGGCCAGTGTATATATTAACTGCTTCATAGTCTCCACCGAAAGCCTGACCAACCGTTATAGTATTATCAATTATGCCCTTACCTTTTAATTCTCTCACCAACTGACTAAATGATATGGGCAGTGCTCCTCCGTCAGTCATTATGTATGTTATCTTAAGGTCTGAGATATACTTTATTGATACAGCGGTTATAGCCATCATGCTGTGCAACGGGCATATGATTACATAAGACCCTGCAAGGTCTTTAAAATGCAATATAGCATCTCTCCACGGGCTCTCATCCTCTTCCACACTGAGTATACTGTGTTGCAAGGGTGTGTATCTTAGCTTCATGATGTGACCTGGTCCCAATGCCTCGTCAAGTTTATCCCTGCTGATGTTGGCTACCACAAAATCATACCCTCCAGTTCCTAACTTCAAGGAGGTAGCTGTAGCATTTAAAACAACACTTTCTCCTACCTCTACCCTCCCGGTAAGAGAAGGATAGTTTATCGCCCTTACATTTTCTTTTTCTGTATTGACCAGGATTTCTTGAATATCTTTGCTATCATAAACCACCTGCGTAATGATGCCAGTCCTTAGTCTTATCATAAATCATCCCTCTATTATTCAAAGAGTTCTAACCCTAATGCCCTGTAAGTACTCTTAGTTATATCCTTATCATAGGGAAGGCCATTATCCCGCTTAAACTTCAATAGCGCCCTTTCCATACCCACACCATAAATGCCATCAAGATTTCCTGTATAATACCCCAACTGTTTCAACTTTATCTGAACAGCTAAGATATGGGAACCCCTGTCACCTGGTATAAGTTTACGATAACCATTCCCCAACAAACCATATTGCCCGCCATATATAATTACTGGTACCCCTACAGACACAATTTCATAGAGTTCCTCTACATCCTTATTTCGCATTCTGAAGCAGCCATGGGACGTTGCCCATCCAATGGAACCTGGATTATTTGTACCATGTATCCCATACTTTCCCCATGGTACATCAAGCCCCATCCATCTTGTTCCAAATCCCCCACCCCATCTTGCCTTATGTATTATCCTGAAATATCCTATTGGCGATGGGGTATCATATTTCCCTGTAGCAATGGGGTAAGACTTTACAAGTACATTATCCTTTAAAAGGTAAAGTTTAGCCTCCTCTATATCTATCAATATCTTATATTCAGGACCATTGTTGTCTTTTCCATGTATCACCAAAGGAGATATAATAAGTAACAGCAAGGCTAATGTCAACATTGTTAATAGAATTCTTCCCTTGATCATACGTTCCTCCCTAAAAACAAATCTATAAAATATTTACACTTGAAGGGAGGAATATATGCCATTTATCTTCCTAAATCATCTAAAAACCTCAGAGCTTTATTATGCTCTATCAATTTTGAAAGAGAATACTTCTCCGTATATATATGAATAAAAATCAAGAACACAAGCCATATAAGCTTTGCTGACCATGACCCAAAGGCAGCAAAGATCAGGCCTGCTGATACCCCCAGCATGTTGGATCCGGTATCCCCAAGCATAGAATTAGCTTTTAAGTCATCTAACATGTATATGAGAACTGCACACAAGAGTGGCATTATTATAACCATGTTCCCTGTAAAAGAGGTTGCTACCACAAATAAAATAATAAGCAAAAATCCTTTTATAGAACGGCCTGGCCTTAAGTCAAGCAGATTTAAAAAGTTTGTAGTGAGGGTAATTATCATAGTATCCACAATAAATTCACGCATAGACCTGCTTAAACTTACGGAAATAAAAACAGCTACCAGCAATCCCATTATAGCTTTCAGCCCGCCTGTAGTCAGTTCCCCCTTTAAAAGCCTGGAAATATGTCCCTTAAGACCCTTTGCACTTGCATCTCCCAGTACATCATCAATAAAACCTGTCAAACCCATTACTGCTATACCAATAATGTAGGCCTCAAGCAGGCTATTGCTTTTTATGACAAAATAAAGTGGTATGGAGCTCAATACAACAACCGGAATAAACATCAGCCCCATTCCCACAGGTATATAATTGCCCATGTAATTTTTATTCACACATCCTTTTTCCACTAACAAATTTCTAATTAACGGCTTAAACACCAAAGATGCAATTACAGATATTACCAGGGAAATAATATACCCCATAACCGTCACCTCAAAACTTCGTGTATAAGTGCCCTAAATATGTCTAAAAACTGCCTTCCCCTGTGCAAAAAGTCTCTCAAGCTCCTACCAGTAACCCTGTGGGTCATATTAACCTCTACCTCAGCAATCCTATAGCCATTCCTGAGCGCCTCTACAGTCATTGCAAATTCCATCCCATATCCGTCGGGAATCCACAGTTTTTCCAGCACTTCCCTTTTATATGCTCTTTGTCCCGAAAGCGCAGAGTGAACCTCTTTTCCGGTTAAAAGTTTAATACCCATACGGGTTAACCCCTTTACTAATCCAAAACCGCCCTTCTTTTTGGCCTTTGGAAAAGCAGCAATCGCTACATCTGCAGCATTATTCATAACTGGCATTACCACCTTATATATCTCACCGGCAGATTCACCAACATCCCCGTCTATAAGTACCACTATCTCAGAGTCAATAGCCTTAAGTCCTTCCCTCACTGCCCCGCCTTTTCCAGTGTTCTTATCCAATCTTATACATTTAACGCCCATTTCCCTCGCTTTTACAGATGTGTCATCGTCAGACCCGTCATCAACTACAATTATTTCATTAAAGATGCCTGTCTCCATTAGTGATCTTATTGTCTTTTCTATTGTATCCCCTTCATTATAACAGGGAATAATAACACCTATCTTCAAAAATACCACCTCAATTTGCCGATGGCATCAGCGCAGAAGCCGACTCTTTAATCCCAAAATTTCCATCCATACCCTGCATAACCAGAATCAGTGAGGTCTCACCAATCACATGTTCGACGTTATCTACGGTAGATATCTTCTCCTTCTTATAACTATCTATATACGATATCTTAACATCACTCCTCTCGACTCCTATGACCGGTATCTGATACTTTTTAATTGTCCTTATCACCGGAATATCAATCAGTGCGGAAAGGTTATCATCCTCATCAAGACTTCCTCCGGCAATTATAACATAGTCTATCGCTTGAGAATAATTTCCATATGTTTCAATATACCCATTATATGCCAGGTACTTCATAATATCATCATATTTGTTGGTAGCAATATTGTCAGCTATTATCTGACTTACAAGACCTGGCATATCCTTATCATCTACACTATCAAATTGAAGTTTCTTTTTAATCATGTCCTTTAAAACCTGGTCTGAGGCAGAGTCTTTAACCTTGCTATGTATAGATGTTATATTTGTCACGGCTGCACCTGCACTTGTAAGGGTATTTTTCAGTGAAGAATAAATATAGTCATCAGACGTTTCAATGATAGCCACATTGAGGCCATTAAGCCTATCTTTGGCAAACATCGGGAAAAGTGTATTTGTGTATTTTTCGTATAGGTTAAGGTTATTTTGAAGATCATTTAACTTATTGTTTAGGTCTATATTCTCCTGTTTTATCTCATCAAACCTCTGTGTCATTTCCTCAATTAATGAATTCTGTTGTTCAACATAAAGTTCCTGACTGTCTAAATTAAATCCAATGAAAATGCCAACCCCCAGTGCAAGAAATATGGAAGCTATTGTTATGACATAGAACTTTATATTTACAATCACATGATCATCCCTTCATATACCTAAAATTAGTTTTAATCGGAGTCTTATAATATTCAAAAATTGCTGCATGGGTGGAGACATTAAAAATATTACAGTTATAGGCAGAAGTGCTGATAAGGCTATCCCCAGTATATAACTTGTTTTAACCCCTGACCTGTACAGCTTGTTAACGCCTTTGGCATCCACCAGTTTGGACCCAACCTTTAGTCTTACCAGAAAAGTGCTTGCCATACCCTTACGACCCTTTTCGAGAAAATCTATCATATTCGAGTGTGTGCCAAGAGCCACAATCAGGTCCGCACCCATCTCATATGCCATCAGCAATGCAATATCTTCACTGGTACCAGGCATTGGCACTACATCTGCCTCAAGCCCAAGTTCCCTGACCCTCTGAAGCCCTGGCGCCCTCCCGTCAGGATAGGCATGTACAATTATCTGTTTACAGCTTTTTAGGCACTTGTCTGAAACACTGTCCATGTCACCAACAATTATGTCGGGAATATACCCATTCTCTAAGAGGGCATCTCCTCCGCCATCTACACCAATCAGTACCGGTCTCATCTCATCTATATAGGCATGCAAAGCATTGAGATCCTCTTTGAAATCTTTACCTCTAACCACTACAAGTACATGCCTCTTAGATAGATTTATTACAGGTTTTGGAAATTTAACCTTCTTTATAAAAAACTCCTTTTCCTTTTTTGCATATTCCAGGGTATTTTCAATGAACCTGTCCAGCTCCCGGTCAAGATTTTTGTATGATTCTTCCATTAAATTCTCAATTTTTTCCATATCGAGAATTGTACCTTTACCTATAGGTACATCATTGCAAATGATTTCTTCTTCATCTATAACTAACTGATCTCCGTCTTTAATTTTGCAAAAAACTTCCTCTCCAACACCATCAAAGAGCTTAATCCCATTTTCTACTAAAATTTTAGGGCCTTCATTAGGATATCTACCACTGATAGACCTATCTGCATTAATGACAGCCTTTACCCTTGCCTTTACCAAGGCCTCTGCCGAAACCTCATCCAAATCGCGGTGATAGATTACAGCAATATCACCGGCTTTCAACCTTTTGACCAGGTTTTTAGTCCTTCTATCTACTTTTGCATTCCCTTTTATCACAGCGATCACACCCATGTAAAAATAACCCCATCAGGAATATATTATAACATAAAAAACGTAAAAAATAATGAGCTGATAAAACTCAGCTCACTTTTAATTCCAGTCTTAATTTATCGGCTATCATGGCAATAAATTCGGAATTTGTCGGCTTACCCTTATTCTTTTGTATCGTATATCCAAATATATTATCTATAGTTTCGATCTTGCCCCTCCCCCAGGCCACCTCAATTGCATGTCTTATAGCCCTCTCAACACGACTTGGTGTAGTATTGTATTTCTTGGCTATGGCCGGATATAACTCTTTTGTCACTGCACCAAGCAGGTCCATATTTTCTATTACCATTATTATTGCATCGCGTAAGTATATATACCCTTTTATATGTGCAGGTATACCAACCTCGTGTATCACGTTGGTAACAAGGATCTCAAGGTTTGGTTCTTCTCTCCATTTGTATTTTGACGATGAGGTCTCATAAAGCTTGAGCGTCCTTGATTCTTTTATATTTAGTACCTCGCGGACCCTCTGTAGTAATGTATCCATGTTAAACGGTTTTACTATGTAATAATCTATACCCATGGAAATCGCTTTCTGAGTGATTGTATCCTGTCCTATCGCTGACAGTATGATCAGTCGCGGAAATTTTATCAAGTCTAAAGATGAAATCTTTTCCAGTACACCAATTCCATCTAAATATGGCATAATTATATCCAATATAACAAGATCAGGTTGCATTTCCTGTATAATCTTGAGTCCTTGATTGCCATCATTGGCAGTCCCAACTATCTCTAAATCCTCCTCTTTTTCAAGATAGCTCTTTAAAATTGTACAGAATTCCTTGTTATCATCTACTATAGCTATTCTGTATTTCTTATCCATTTTTAAAGCACCCTTTCTAAATCAAAATTCAAAATTCAATATTAAGATATTCGACAATAACTTGTATTTTCCTGCTATGATTTCCAAATAATTTATATAAAAAAATAAGCCGGAAATTTTCCGACTTATCCTGAAACTGTTTTGTATTTACCCGTCTCTATCTCTCTCATCATCCACTCTATATATACACCGTACCCTTTTGTAGGGTCATTTACAAACACATGGGTTACAGCACCTATAAGTTTCCCATTCTGTATTATTGGACTACCGCTCATCCCCTGTACTATTCCTCCAGTCTTTTTGAGAAGCTCTTTATCTGTCACATTGATTATCATGCTCTTCGATGAGGGTATACTCTGGTTAACAGTTTTCTGTATTTCCACATCATATGCCTTTATCCCATTATTGTCCAGGTCTATTAATATTTTTGCCGGGCCTGTCCTCACCTCAGATTTAAAGGCCACAGGAATCATTCTTTTATTTCCAGTGAAGTCGTTTACATAGCCATATATGCCAAAAGCTGTATTTTTTTCTATATAACCTATTGGGGTTGCTTCATCTTTGAACACCCCTCTAATTTCTCCAGGTTTATTCCTTCTACCCTCTTCTATAGAGGTTATTTCAGTTTTATATATTTCTCCTTCACTTAGAGTCATAATCTCTCCTGTAGACGAATCTGTTATTGGATGACCCAATGCGCCAAACATTTTATCATCTCCAGTAACAAAGGTAAGGGTACCTATACCTGCCGTATGGTCCTTTACCCATAAACCCAATCTAAAGTTTTTATCGCTCTTAGCCTTTATCGCTTTAACCTTTTTCTCCAATATTTTATCATTTCTTTCAACTACTAATGTCGCTTCATCCTTGCCAACCTTATTGAGCCATAGTGTGATATCATCAGCAGAATTCACTTCATGCCCGTCAATAGAAAGTATCACATCTCCTGTCTGTATATCAGCTGCCCGGCCAGGCCTGTATACTCTATCGTCAATACCTATTACCTCAGAAAGTCCCACAACCATTACCCCCCGAGTTTTAAACTTTACTCCGATAGGTTCACCGCCAGGTATCACATAGACACCCGGTAAAACATCTAATGTCACTTTTTTAAGTGGGAGTAACCCAAACAGATAAAACTCTAAGCTTGAACTGCCTTCCTTTATTGTATTTATAGTAAGCGGCTCACTCTCAAGCTGTATGAAGCTTGTGTCAAAATCTATTTTAATCCCCCTTGGTAATTTAAAACCAAAACTCTGCTGAGACCCCTCCATAACTCTTATTTCGTCAGGCATATCATTTATATATCGTAATGGAAATACATGATCAATGAAAATCAATGAAAAAATAATAAAAACAGCCAATATCTGCGATATTTTCTGTTTATTCAAATTCACCACTCTCCCACTTTAAGCCTTATCGTTTTTCTTTAAAAAATAAGGCTATTTATAAAATGGCCTCTTAAAGTGGGATTTATACTAACAAAAAAAGTAGTATATATACTACTTTGACATAACTGAATCTTTAAGGGATTGTGCTATTTTTAGCATTTCCTGGGAATTTTTAATAGAGGTTTCGGTTATATTGCTGCCGCTTATCATCCTTGAGAGTTCTGTTATCCGCTCATTTAGATTTAACTTCCTCAACTTGGTAAAAGTTGAATTTTTTATAACCATTTTCTCAATTTTAAAATGCTCATCCGCCATAGAGGCTATTTGAGGCAGGTGCGTTATGCATATTATCTGGTGCCTTTTAGATAAAGCCATGAGCTTTGTTGCCACAGCTTGTCCAGCATGTCCGCTTATGCCACTATCTATCTCATCAAAAATCAATGTACCGATTCTGTCTGCATCCGCAAAGACTACCTTCAATGCCAAAAGTATTCTCGACATCTCACCACCCGATGCTACTTTAGACAGAGGTTTTAATGGCTCCCCTGGGTTTGTCGATATTAAAAACTCCACCCTGTCTATACCGGTTGGGCTTATTGTATTCATATTGGAGTTAAACTCCACCTTAAATACGCAGTTTCCCATATTTAATTCTTTAAGTTCATCTTTGATTCTAATTTCCAGTTCTTTAGCTATTTTTTTCCTCATTTCGCTCAACTTTAATGCATTGTCTAAATACTGTTTTTGAATTTCCCTTATCTCATCGCCAAGTCTACTCAATTCCTCAGTATTGCTCTTTAAGCTTAACAGCTCATTTTCGATTTTATCCTTAAATTTCAGTATGTCTTCTATAGTAACACCATACTTACGTTTCAACTCGTTTATCTGATTTATTCTCTCCTCTATCCATGTAAGTTCGTCAGGATTATATTCAAAGGTATCAAGATAACTCCGTATTTCTCTAGCAGTATCCTCAAGATTATAATAACTGTTGCTCACTGTATTGTAAAACTCCACAAACTCCTTAAAGTCTTTAATTTTCTCCAATCCATTCATTATAATACCAAGGTTGTCAATAACGGACGCAGTGCCCCCATATAATCTCTCATAAGAATCCTTTAAAGTTTCAAAAATCTTCTTCGAATTTTTTACTATTTTTATCCTCTCTTCTAATTCCTCGTCCTCCCCAATGCGTAAATTGGCAGAACGGATATCCTTCAATTGATACTCTAAAAGGTCTATAGTACGAGCTTTTTCCCTTTCCTGATTATGTAACTCTGTAAATCTATCATTCTTTTCCTCAAATCTGCTGCAAAGTTCCTGTACATTTTTAACGAGCTGCTTTATTTGATTTTTACCAAAAGAATCCAGCAGCTTTAAGTGATTATTCACATTTAAAAGACTCTGATTCTCGTTTTGCCCAACAATTTCTAATAGATTACTGCTTATATTCTTTATTACATTGAGCGGATATTGTTTACCGTTAATCCTCGAGACGCTCTTTCCGTTCTGATTGAACTCTCTGCTGATAATAAGGACATCACTATCCATTAGACCTATTTCTGTAATTGCTGAATATAGTTCCTCGTTCGCCATCTGTATATCAAAGCTGCCTTCAATGTATGCCGAGTCTGTACCTGTCCTTATGTAGTCCTTATCAGCCCTGCCACCTAAAAGTACATTGACTGCATCTATAATTATAGACTTACCAGCTCCAGTTTCGCCGGTAAAAATATTTAGGCCGTCTGTAAAATCAACGTCTATCGATTCAATCAAGGCAAAATTCTTTATACTTAAAGATAGCAACATTATAGATCACCTTATTTGATGTATTTATTAAACCGGTTTGCGACCTCACTGGCGAGAAAACCTTCTCTGATAATGAGAAATATCGTATCATCACCAGCCAGCGAACCAACAATCTCATTCATGTTGATGGCATCAATAGCTGCTGCTGCCGCCATAGCAGTCCCGGAAAGAGTCTTTAGCACCACTATATTCCCTGAATAATCCACTCTTACCAAAGATTCACTTAAAAGTGTGGTGAGTCTGTTCATTATACCCTCATCCTGCTGTTTTAATGGAGCATACCTGTAATGACCATTTTCAGTTAAAACCTTTACCAGTCTTAATTCCTTTATATCCCTTGACACTGTGGCCTGAGTTACATCTATTCCCTCTTTCTTCAACTCCTCTGCAAGCTCTTCCTGTGTCTCTATCGGTTTTCTCTCTATCAAATCAAGAATTTTAGCATGACGCGCTATTTTCATCATGTTTTTCACACCTCTCTATCATTCTTTTAACTTGGTCCTGAGAACATTAAAAAATGATTTTCCTGAGGTTTTTATCAATTTTGTATCATATTGTGACTTCCTCACAATGACTTCATCTCCTAAATTGAGTTTATACCCTTGCTGTCCATCTACAGTCAACATTATATCCTGATTCTCATCAAGGATGGTAACCCTTACTGTACTTTCCGGTGAAGCAATGATTGACCGCGAATATAAGGTATGTGGACATATTGGAGTGATTATTAATAGTTCTATGTTTGGCGTACATATGGGGCCGCCTGCCGATAGTGAATAAGCGGTAGAGCCCGTAGGACTTGATATGATCAGCCCATCAGCGGAATATGTGTCGACATAATCATCGTCCACATATGTTTTTAAGTGTATCATCCTGGAAAATGAACCTTTGGTTATACCAATGTCATTCAGTGCAGTGTAGCTCTCCATCTCCACCCCATTTTTTAATATCACAGCCTCCAGCATCATTCTCTCGTCAATATAGTAATCATCCATGATACATTTATTCAACGCCTTATACATTTCTGCGTACTCCACATCAGTTAAAAAGCCAAGGTGGCCAAGATTTACACCCAGTATAGGCTTACCATAGGGCGCACATTGCCTTGCTACGCTCAAGAGTGTTCCATCTCCGCCCAATACCACAACAAAATCGCAGTTTTTATATATTTCCCATAGTTTTAAACCCAATTCCTTTCTTCCAATTTTGTACGCCATAAACTCATTTAAGAGAGGTTTACATTCCATCTCTTCAATGTATTTAACAGCGGAAATGGTGATCTGGAACTCCGTATCTTTCTGTATATTGGATATTACACCAATGTTTTTCATAAATTACCTCCTGAAAGTTCCTCATGAGCAGTTTCAACAGTGCAACGTATTTTATCCATGTCCAATAAAGGCGGAACCTTGCTAAAAAGGGAAAGAAATTCAATGTTACCCTTGGGACCTCTAATAGGTGAGTAGGTAATGTCCTTCATAAAAAGTCCTTCTTTTTGGGCTGATAAAAGCACATTTTCTATTACCATCAGATGTATATTTCTGTCCTTTACCACCCCTTTTTTCCCTATATGTTCTCTGCCGGCTTCAAACTGTGGCTTTATTAATGATATTATAATTCCATCATCTTTTAAGAGTGAGGCTGCCGGTCTGAATATCTTGTCCAGGGAAATAAATGAGACATCAATGGTTATTATATCCACTTTCTCTCCTATGTCGTCTTCAGTAAGATATCTGGCATTTTTCCTCTCAACCACCCTTACCCTATCATCTCTTCGCAGTTTTTCGGCTAGCTGGCCATAACCTACATCTACAGAATATACCCTTGCTGCTCCTTCCTGCAGAAGACAGTCAGTAAAACCACCAGTGGATGCCCCTATATCTACAGCCACTTTGTTATGTACTGAAATGCCAAATTCGTCAATTGCCCTCTTTATTTTAAGTCCACCTCTGCTCACATATGGTAGACCTTCCTTTAATTCTATCTCAGAGTTTACATCAACAGACATACCAGGTTTATCCGAGACCTTACCGTTTACAAGCACGCTACCAGCCATTATCAATTTCCTCGCTGCCTCTCTGCTGGTGGCCAGGCCTTTATTAAAGACAAGCACATCCAGTCTTTCTTTATTGTTCATTATCGTCCACCATTTCCAGAATATGCTTTTTTATTGAGTCAGCATCAAGGCCACATAACTTATATAGCTCTTCCTGACTGCCATGGGAAATAAACCTATCTGGTATGCCCAACAATTTTATTTTAACATTTTTTATATTTTTTTCAGCAATAATTTGCAAAATGCTGCTACCCAGCCCACCCTTAACAACATTATTTTCAACAATAATCACCCTTCCTGTCTTCTTTATAGAAGATACAATCAAATCCTCATCAATAGGCTTAATAAATCTAATATTTATAACATCGGGGTGTATACCCAATCTCTTAATCTCTTCCAGTATACTTAAAACCGTATTACACATCATACCTTCGCATATAATAGAGAGGTCATCCCCTTGTTCAACTAATTCTGCCTTACCGTACTTTATATCATCTACACTTCCTTCATCATTTGTATATCCTCGTGGATACCTTATAGACACAGGCCCTTCATGCTTTACAGCAAACTTAAGCATAGCCTTAAGTTCTGCGCCATTCCTGGGCGACATTATGGTCATATTTGGTATCATACTTAAATAGGAGATATCAAACACCCCATGATGAGTCTCACCATCATGGCCCACCAGTCCAGCCCTATCTATCGCAAGCACCACATGGAGGTTCTGCATACAGACATCATGTATAATCTGGTCAAACCCTCTCTGTAAAAAAGTGGAGTAGACAGCAAAGACAGGGATAAATCCTAGTGAGGCCAGGCCGGCTGCCATGGTTACAGCATGTTGTTCCGCTATTCCCACATCAAAAAATCTATCAGGAAATTTTTTTGAAAATTCTGCAAGACCTGTGCCATCCTCCATAGCAGCAGTAATAGCAACTATTCTTCTGTCTTTTTCTGCTATCTGCACCAATTCCTCACCAAAAATTTTCGAAAATGTTTTCCCATTTTTATGTACTATCGTTTCCCCAGTGTTTATATCAAAAGGATCCACTCCATGAAATCTAGCGGGACTTTTCTCTGCAGGACCGTATCCATATCCCTTTTTTGTTATAGCATGAACTATTTTAGGTCCTTTTATATCTATAGAGACCTCAAAAATCTTTATTAAAGAAGAAATATCATGGCCATCCACAGGTCCAAGATACGTATATCCCAAATCCTCAAAAAACATACCAGGAATTATCAGATATTTTATACCTTCCTTAGCCCTCTCTATAGTCCTTGTCATTTTGTCGCCTAAAACAGGAACATGCTTCAGCTTTTGCTTAACATCCTCTTTTATCTTAGAATACACGGGAGCTGCCCTCAACTGGCTTAAATACAGTGAAAGTCCACCAACATTATGGGATATAGACATTTCGTTATCGTTTAATACAATGAGTATATCTGTGTTACTTCTTCCGGCATCGTTTAATCCCTCAAGGGCTATGCCTCCAGTGAGAGCTCCATCGCCTATAACTGCCACAACCTGAAAATCCTTGCCTTCAAGGTCCCTGGCCCTTGCCATCCCAAGTGCAGCAGAGATTGAAGTGCTGGCATGTCCTGTCCCAAACATATCAAATATACTCTCCTGCCTCTTTGGAAATCCACTGATACCGCCCATCTGCCTTAGGGTATTAAATCTGTCTCTTCTTCCAGTCAGTATTTTGTACACATAAGACTGGTGCCCCACATCCCAGACTATTTTATCCTCTGGAAAATCAAATACAGTCAATAGTGCAATAGTAAGCTCTACAACACCTAAATTTGATGCAAGATGTCCACCTGTTTTAGATACATTTTGGACAAGGAAATCCCTTATTTCCTTTGCAACGGCATTCAATTCATAAGTTTTCAATCTCTTGATATCAGCAGGTGAGTTTATTTTATCAAGATACTTATACATCTCTATCTGCCTTCCTGTTCCTTTTAGATTTATTTTTCTTATCATTGAAAAAATCTATACCTGTTCTATCGGATATCAGGTTCAAAATTTTACCAACCCATAGGCAAATGAAAAGACTATTATCTATCGCTACAGACTTTCCAATGGCCTTTCCCCCTATAGTTAAGGTAGACACAACTGCACTCATTATAATGCTCATGTATGACATCTTAAAAAAATTAAAAATCATCCCAAATCTTGCAAGGATTATAGCCATAGATACGCCACTGACCACTCCACAAATATCGCCAACCACATCATTGCAAAAATTGGATACCATATCAGCATTCCTTATAAGTTTAATGGCATATTTTGCGCCAAAAACCCTATCGGAAGCCATCGCATGAAAAGGCTCTTCATCCGCCGATGTTACCGCAACTCCTATTATGTCAAATATTATGCCAATCAAAATTATCACAAGGAGAATTAATAACGCTATTATGAGGGTTACATCTTCAAGCAACAGACTGGATAAACTGCTTATCAGAATTGACAATATGAAACTTAAAATGCAAACATACAGCACCCATCGGTAATTTATATGTATATCCCTTTTACCCATTCATAGTCCTCCAGAATAAACCGTAGGTGGCAATGCACTGAGTAAATTTTGCAGCTTCAGGTCCAGTAGGATTTCCCATCAGGATACTGCCTGTCGCCAGGTCAGCAGTTTCCTTTTAAATCCTGATCTGCCTGGTCACCCATGACAGAACTGGATCGCCACTAAGACTGCACCGTAATCCCCAATGCATCTCCTTGCACGATTAGTCTAGGGGCTTTCCCCGACAGCTTTCCCAACCTATAGCCTCTTTTGCAAAATTGGTTTCAAGGACTATCCTCTCTCCCAATTCCACTTCAAGGCAGGCTACACTATTTGCGGTTGCCCACAAATAGGTTACACCCAGGTCCTTGGCACGTGAACAACTCACGTTGCATGAGGACCTCAGGTCTCCGCGAGATGAGGGTCAACGCCTGCATGCCATTGCAGATCGCCCCCATCCCTTACTCCCTGCACAGGCCCCTAACTGGGCGTTAAAAGCCCATACAAGGAACTTCATCGATGTGCCCTTTGACGGATTTTTAGGCCCGTCCTCAAGGTTGGCTCAGCTGACTAGAATACTACGCCACCTACGCTTTGGATTTAAATTATAGCATATATCCTCACTTTATACAATGTCATTATCAGCCTGATTTGCCTGATAATAATACATTTTTTATGGGTATGGAATTTCTTGTAGAACAATCACCATATAGATATATCAGTTTTGGTCATACTCATTTATGCTTTCCTGTCAATAAGACTCATGGTAAGATTCCTTAAAAATGCAGCTTTATCACCAAATATGTTTAATGAATCTATTGCATCCTTTGAAAGCTTTTTTACATACTCCCTGGCACCCTCAATACCCAAAATGGATGTGTATGTGGGTTTATCAGGGAATATTTCATTCTCCTTATAATCCAATATGTCATCCTGCACCTGAAAGGCCAGGCCCAACTTTTCACCAAATGTATTAAGATATAATATATCACTACTTCCAGCACCGCCAATTATAGCTCCTGCCACCACGCTGGCTCTGATCAGGCATCCAGTTTTTCTAATGTCCATATCCATTAACTTTTCAGAGGTATCTATTATGGATACAGAGTTAATATCTATGACCTGTCCACCTACAAGGCCTTTGCTGTCACATGCCTCTGCTATCTCTTTACCAGCCAACACATAAAGCTTCATTCGCTCACTATATGTAAGTGCCGACTCATATATCACATTAAAAGCATGAGTGAGCAGTGCATCACCTGCCAGTATAGCTATTGCCTCGCCAAATACCCTGTGAGATGTTGGCTTTCCACGCCTGAAGTCATCATTATCCATTGCAGGGAGGTCGTCATGAATAAGTGAATAGGTGTGTATATATTCTATGGCACACGCTACCGGGAGTATATACTTAACGTCCCTATCAAACATCTCATAGGTTGCCATGGCCAGTATTGGCCTGATTCTCTTGCCACCAGAAGAGACACTGTATCTCATGGCCTGATGAATTATTTCGGGTTTTTCATCTTCGTGTGGAAGATAAGTTTTAAGACCATCCTCTATTATAGATAACTTTTTTTGAAATTCCTCTTTAAAATCCAAGTTTCTCTCCGTTACCACCCTCGTATTTGACCTCCTTATATAAACCATTTTCTTCCATCAGGATATTTACCCTCATCCTTGCTCTTACCAATGCATCCCTGCAATAATTTGAAAGTCTAATACCCTCTTCAAATAGATTTACAGACTCCTCCAAGCCTAGGTTCCCCTGTTGAAGAATATTTACGATATCTTCTAGTCGCTTCATCGCACCCTCAAAATCCATCTCATTCAATCTGGTTCACCTCTTCCACACGGCAATTGATAATGCCATTGTAAAGCCTTATTGTTATCTCATCATCCACTTTTATCATGTCAACATCCGTGATTAAACTCTTGTTCTCATCGTAAAGAACCGCAAAACCCCGTTTTAGAACACTCAAAGGATTTAATGTGCCAAGCCTTTTATCCAAAGATTCTACATCCATCCATCTTTTATTTATAAATTGGATGATATGATAGATCAAAAACTCTCTTTGCTGGGTTAGTTTCACATTGTATCTCTCAAAAAACATATCAGGTTCTAACAGCGGTGAAGATCTCATAACAAACTCCAGATGTCTGCTGTTTACTGTTATCAAATCATTTATATACCCCGTCATATAATCCTCCAACTTTTCTATCCTTTCCATAATGGAATTCATATCAGGCACAGCCATGGCAGCAGCCTCGGTAGGCGTGGCTGCCCGTGCATCCGCTACAAAGTCTGCAATGGTAAAATCAGTCTCATGACCTACTGCAGATATAACAGGATATCTCGAGGAATATATTGCCCGTGCAACTTTTTCTTCATTAAAGGGCCAGAGGTCCTCTACAGAGCCTCCACCGCGTGCCAGTATGATGAGGTCAATGTTTTCCAAGTCATTCATTATCTCAAAGGCCGTGCATATATCATCTGCAGCCCTGTCACCCTGCACAGTAATTGGATATATGTCTATATCCACACATGGATATCTATCTGAAATAATTTTCAATATATCGTGAATAACAGCACCGTTTATAGAGGTGATGATGCCTATCTTTCTAGGGTATTCGGGTATCTGACGCTTGTGCTCCCTGTCAAATAGGCCTTCTGACCTCAGTTTTTCCTTTAAATTGTTAAGTGCAATATAATAGGCCCCAACACCACATGGTTCCATGTTATCAACATTTATACTGTAACTTCCATTTCTCTCATAAAGCGAAATCTTCCCATGCACGGCCACCTCCATGCCGTCTGAGGGTATAAATTTTAAATTATCCACAACATCCATGAACATAATGCACTGTATGGCAGCATAGCTATCCTTCAAGTTAAAAAAGTATGCATTGCTTTGCTGCACAAGCCTCAGGTTTGATATTTCTCCACGTACACTCAGGTTGTTGAGTATAATATCCCCTGACAATATATTTTTTATATACCTGTTGACCTCACTTACTGATAAAGTTTTTATGCGCATTTTTAAATGCCTCCCGAGTGTTTTCCAAAAACATTGCAGCCGTTATAGGCCCGACACCACCTGGTACCGGTGTAATTTGAGTTATATAAGAGCTCATTCTACTCCTTCTTCCTTGCCAAATACATCTCCAAGCACTCCATTAATGAATGAGCCCGAATTTTCCGTACTATATTTTTTTGCGATCTCTACAGCCTCATTTATAGCAACTTTTTTTGGAATATTACCATATATTACCTCGTAGATCGCGCATCTTAAAATCGCCTGGTCTACCTTGGCAAGCCTCTCCAGCTTCCAGCCTTTAAGATTGTTCCTTATTACATTGTCAATATCATTCAAATGGCTGAATATACCAAAAAAAGTTGAGGTAATATAATCCCTCTGATTTTCATCTATGACCCCACCATAAAATTTCTGCATTATAGACTTGGGGTCATCACCTGTAATCTCGTATTCGTAGAGCATCTTCATTATATCTTCCCTGGCTGTCCTCCTGTTCATACATTCCCTCCTGGTCACATTTTACCTGGTGGTAAAATTCTATCTAAAAAACTCCTCAGATCCTCGTGGTTATCTATAATCTTGCCAAAAAAATACCCCAGTAAAATACAAAACAGTACAAATACAGTCTTCCAAAAACCAACTGCAATTACAAGAACTGCAAAAAGTAGACCTAAAATCATACCCACTATTTTTCCAAAATGTTTTTCAAGTATATCGTAAAACCTATCCATATAAACTCACTCCTATTCTACCCTTGGTTTAAGATTTACAGTAACATTATCAATATATACCTTAACCTCAGCCACATTTATGCCTGTGATTGCCTCAACCTGTTCCTTCACAAGTTTCTGTATCTTTACCACAAGTTCCGGTATCTTTATTTCTGTAGCAACTATGAGATTTAACACAATAACAGCACCGTCATTTATAAAAAGTGCTTTAGTCTTAACCTCTCTAACTCCGTCTATGCCCTTTACCACCTTCTCTGATATGTTCTCCAGAGTTACAAGAGATATCCTTACCTCACCAAGCTGGGTCTGCCTTGCAATATTTTTTATGTTATTTTCACCTCTCACACCTGAGAGTAAAAACTTTATGCTTACTATTAAAAAGAGCAACCCAACAATGCCTATGATATAGCCATAGTCGTACAACAAGCCTGCATAACTTTCTATAATATGTACTGGTATGATGTGAAAACCCGAAAATATTACTAAAATTGATGCAACAGCAAGCAAAAAAGAATATATGGTAAGTACAATCCTATCAAACAAACTCATCAGCAGTGCCTCCTTATCTATACTTAATTCTATGATATAACCCTCTGAATTACTCAGAGGGTTATATCTACTTGGCTTTTTGAGACTGGCTTTCCTCCTCTTTTTCCTCTTTTGCAAAGTTCACTCCCTGCACATGTATATTTACTTCCACCACCCTCAACCCGGTCATTGTCTCCACAGCCTTTTTGACGTTTTCTTGTACTTTCCATGCTATCTCCGGTATTCTTGCCCCATATTCTACAATGATATACAAATCGATGACAGACTCCTTTTCTCCTACCTCTACCTTTACACCTTTGCTCAAATTTTTGCGACCAAGCATTTCAGTAATACCATTTACCACACCACCACTCATGCCTGCAACACCATCGACTTCAGTGGCAGCAATACCTGCTATAATGCTTACAACCTCATCAGATATCTTGATATTGCCCATCTCACCATTTGTGGCATTTATTTCTTCTTCCATATGTACACCTCCAAATTCTCTCTATAACATTATACCAATTTATTGCAATTGATGCAAATCTTAATAAAAATTTGACCTTCCATAAGTGGAAGGCTGATCCAATTTTATTGCCTTTTCATTATCTTTATGTTTTCTATTGCAGTGCCAGTCTCCCGGTTTACTATATCTGTTATCTGTGCAACATCGGCTGGAGTAAGGTCCTTAGATGACTCGATTATAACATTAACTGAATCATCGTCTATGAACACCAAGGCATCTTCAAAGCCTTTAGCCTTTATAAGGTTTTCAATTATGGTCTCCTTCTCCGTCTCCTTCAAAAGTTCCATCATTTGTTTTTGAGCCTCATCTCTTGTCTGATCAGTTGTCTTTTCGTTTCCTACAATCTCCTTGAGTGTTTCTATGGATTCACTGCGCATCTTGTCTCTTTCCAATTTATAGGCTATAAATGAGTCTGTTGTCTTGGAAACCTCTTCTGTATTTGTATTATCGTTGCCTGATGTTTCCTCAAGGTTAACAGCTCCCTGCTGTTCATTATCCGCCTCTTTTGAAACAGCCCTATCAGAATTTACATTATACTGATAGTTTAAAAGTGCCGCTATACCTATCAATATAATCAGACTCCAAAGGGCAACAGACTTTTTCTTTAAAAACATTAAAATCCCTCCTCAATTATGTGATAAGACCTCAATCCTATACAGTGGTACATTCAAAGCTGCTTCAACGGTCCTGCTGATGACATACCTTATCTGAGGATCGTCTGCCCCATCGGCCACGATCACCACCCCTCTTATTGTCGGATAGATTTTCTTGACTATAACTGGACTATTGTTGCCACCACTCTGTATGGTAACCACCTGGCTGTTTATGTCTTTCTGATTTGTTGTCCGTATACCACCACCTGAATCCTTTTCATCTATTGTCTGATTGGACTCTTGAGTGTTCATTGCTGGAACCAGTTCCTCTTGGGATTCAAGCGTCACCATTACCTCTACACGGCCTATCCCATCCACCTTTGAAAGTATTTCTGTGAGCTTATCCTCCAACTGTTTTTCATATGACATCCCTTGGTCACTGACCTCTTTAACAACCTCTTTCGTATTTGTAGTTTCTGTACTACTGGATGTAAATAACGAACCTCCTATCATGAGAATCACACCCAAACCACAAATAATCATGAGATCATACTTTAATTTTTTTGAGTCTTTATTGTTAAACCATTCTCTCATTCTTCCAAACACTTTATCCAATCTTCTCATTCCCCTATCCACTTATAGTTATATTCGCTTTATCCACGTTATAGAATGAGGAAATGTCTTCTATTATTTTAGCCTTCAAGTCTTCGCTGACGTCATCAAGTTGTATCTCCACTCTTTTTATATATCCAAAGTGTTCTGTATCCCCAATGTCAGAATTGTAGTCTATTGACACTTTTTTTATATCTGCATCATATTTTTTACTCAGCCACTGTTGTATATTATCCTCCATATTCTTTTTGTATTGACTCTTAAACACCTCCTCATATACTTTTAAATACTTGTTGTCATTTGAAAACTCCTCTGACTTTAATCCTATCGTATTGGATAATACCTCTTTCTGTATAAAATCCTCACCCTTTATAAAATTTATGACAGGACTTAAAATGGTAATTATTATAATAAGTCCAGTTACCATATCTATATATTTTTTAAAGTTCGAGCCGGGCATTATTGCATCCAGTATAGTTATAAATATCATGACAACAAATATGTTGATTATCCAACTCTTTAAAAAATTCATACCTGCTTCCTCCTATACCCCAGGATATGATGCCCCGATAAACATGGTAAGTGATATATAAAACATTACTCCAACACATATTACAGCCGTCAGGAGTACAGTCAATGAGTCACCTACACCGTCTAATGCGTCGACCAATTTTTTATCCGCAATTGGTTGTATAACTGCAGCAGTGAATTTATAAAGCAGTATAAGGACTACAATCTTGGATATCGGCAAGGATATGATCATGAATAATGCTACAATACTTATCATCCTCAGTGCAGAGTTTATTACCATAGAAGAACTGAACATGACGTCAATGGTATCTGTAAGGACATGCCCTATTATGGGTATAAAGCTCCCTGCCGTGAATTTCATTGCGGTTACCATAAGGTTGTCTGCCGAATTTGACGTTACTCCTTCAATAGTGGCAATCCCTACAAATATGGTGAAGCATAGTCCCACCAGCACAACAGCAACCTTTTGCACAAGTTTTGCAAGATATGATATCTGAACGCTTTCGCTTATGCTGTTTACAAGGTATATGATGGCCATTATAATTATGAGAGGCATTACTACCTCCATAATAATCTGGGAAATAATCTCGACAGAACCAATCACCATCGGCTTAAACAGTGCTGCACCTGTAAGTGAACCGGTAGATGCCATTACTGTGATCAAAACTGGAAGCATAGCCTGCATAAAGTTTGTCATCTGGGTTATAGCATCTTTTCCGATTCCCAGTGCCATATTCAGATTCCGTGTTATTAGGATAGTAATCATAACATATACAGACATTGAGGCAATATTATTTATTGATTCACTGTTAAAAGCGCCATGTATGGTTTTAAGTATTGCGGCAACCACACCAAGTACGAGGATCTCACCTAAAAAAAATAGGTTGCCAGCAACTTCTCTGAAGATGTACTTAATAAAACCAGTAAAAACATCTTTAAAACTTATGTACTCTTTACCATCAAGAATAGAATCCAAGAATTCCTTGAAGCTTATTTCAGGCATGAAGCCTTGCGATTCTTTATTTATGTCCTCTATCATTTGGTTAACCTCTGTCATGTCAAGAGCTTCAACGGTCTGGTCTATAACCTCATTAATACTTTTTGTGTCAATATTTTCTGTATCGCCAATGCTGGCCCGAACTTTTGGGGTAAAGGACAAAATCAAAAGGGTTATAATAAACAATATAAGGTATATCTTTTTCATTTTATCCCGCCTTACGCCCTATGGCATGATAGAAACCACCACATTTAAAAGGGCAAGTATTATTGGGATGGCCTCAATTAAGATAAAGATTTTACCTGCCAGCTCAACCTTTGCTGAAAGATTCCCTTCTCCCACATCCTTACATACCTGAGAACTAAATTCTGTCACATAGGCTATGCCGATTATCTTTAATATGTTATTTAAATAAATGAGATCGATGTTTGTCCTTGCCGTCAGTTGATTGAAAACATTTATTACAGCGGATATTTTCGATACCACAAAGATTAATATGGTTACGCCTGCAGCCACACTTATGAGCATGGCAATTTCAGGCCGCTCGGATCGTATTGAAACCATGAGAATGGCAGCTATTATTGCGAATATTGCTATCTGAAAAATGCTCATAGATTGGCACCTCAATATAGCTGAAACATTGTCTTAACGGCATTAAAAAGATTACTGACCATGGTTATTACCATCATCAAGACTACCACCAGGCCTACAAGGGTTACCATCATGGCTTGTTCTTTCCTATCAGAGCTGACAAGAACCATATTTAAGACAGCTACAAGTATACCAATGGCAGCAATTTTGAATATTATGTCAACATTCATCTGTTTTCCCCTTTCTCAGATCAATAGTATGGCCAGGCCAAGTCCACCCAGCAGGCCAAGATTCCTATACATTTTTACGTTTTTATCCTTTTCTGCCGCTGCTTTTTCTACAAGCATATCAAGCTGTTTTGAAAGAAGGGTCAAGCTTTTCTCCTGGTTTACCGTGTCGCTTGTGCCAATCACGTCTCCCAGTGTTTTTACAAGTTCAATCTCCTCATCATTAAAATCAAGCCACTCCAAATTCTTGTTTAACGCTTCCTCCCATGCTATATGCGCTGTATAACCTTTTTTCAGGTTTAAAATACATGAAAATTCTGTAAAGATGTCGGCCACAGGACCGTCGGTCTTCTGCCCGATTATACTCGATGCCTCAGAAAGGGTCATATGTGTGTATGCTATCTCACTTCTTAACATTTCCAGACATATACTGAAAGCCTTAAGATTTTCAAGGCGATTTATATATATGTTGCTATACAGTGCGCCTCCCATGCTGCAGGACGCTACTATGAGTATAGCCCCAGTTATCTTAAATATCATTGGCAATCACTCCTCATAGGAGCATCTATAAGGCTATTTAACATCCCATCGTATATAGCCTCAATGGTACCCCTGCCCATTGATGTGCCCAGAACTATATATCTATCAAAAAGCCTTTCTTCTATTAGCGGGGCAATGTTAGACTTCCTTTTCAATTCCTCAATATCAGAGGCGTGGACAGTGGTGATGATATTGACACCTGCGTTACATGCCTCCTCTATTGCGTCAATATCACTTTTTCTGCCAATTTCGTCAGTGCATATCACCTCAGGTGACATCGATCGTATAAGAAGGATTATTCCCAGAGCTTTTGGACAGCAGTCCAGTACATCCGTCCTTACACCTACGTCATTCTGCGGTATGCCGTTGTAACAACCAGCTATCTCAGACCTCTCATCTACAACGCCAACCTTAAGTCCTGGCCTACCCGGCCCTCCATTGCTTATATTCCTCACCATATCCCTTAACAGCGTTGTCTTTCCTGCCATGGGCGGGGATAGTATCATGGTGTTATATACCCCTCTTGGTGGTCTGTATATGTAGTCAATCGCTTTATCTGAAACTCCTTTTAGTTCCCTGGTTATCCTTATATTTATTCCTGTGACATTTTTAAGTGTCTTTATATCCCCATTTTCCATTACCACTCTTCCGGCCAGGCCTACCCTGTGCCCTCCACGAAGGGTTATAAATCCATTTTTTAACTCATCCTGAAAAGCATAGATTGAGCTTTCACTTATAAGCTCCAATGTTTCAACCATATCTTTATGGCTTACAGTATACGCTCGTTTATTGTCCTGTGTTGTAAATCCCTTTGATGTAAGCATCATATCAGTACCTCTGTTTATTATCATTAATGGCCTGCCCTCTCTTATGCGAATTTCCTCCAGACCTCCCCAGGTACTGGTGTCAACATATTTTTTTATTATTTCCCTTAAGCTTATTGAAAGTCCATTTAAAATATCCTCATAGGTATCCATATACATGTCCTCCCTTTTCTGTAACATTTATATTTTCATACCTTCAGAATTATGCCAATAAAAAAAGATGGGCTCAAAACCCATCTTTTATAATCCATTCAGTCTTCATCTTGACTGTCATCATTTATCTCATTAAGGTCAATATTCTCATGGCATTTGGGACATTCTATCTGATCATTGTCGTAATAGGTATCCTCATCCAAGAATAAAGTCTCATGGCAGTGAGGACACTCTATCTCCACATAATCATCTTCGTCCTCTTCCTCTCCATAGTAGTCATCCTCAAGGTCAGACAGGTCATCATCCATGTCTTCAAGATAATCATTGAGTTCCGCCTGAGCCTCATCCAGGTCATTTATAGCATCAGCAAATTCTTCCAAGGTATCTATTATTGCCAAAATAACTCTACCTTCTTTAGTATCGTCCTTTACGCCCAAACCCTCCGCCAAGCCCTTCAGGTATGAGACTTTTTCATTTAAATACTGCATCTCTATTCCTCCTTTTCACTTTTAGATTTTACCCACTTGGTACACTGTTTATACCCTCTCCATGTATTCCCCAGTCCTGGTATCTATCCTGATAACATCTCCCTGATTGACAAACAGAGGCACCTGGATGACAGCTCCTGTCTCTACCTTGGCTGGTTTTGTGCTACCCGATACTGTATTGCCTCTCACACCAGGTTCAGTCTCAACCACCTGAAGCTCCACGAAGGTAGGCGGAGAAACTGATATGACTTCGCCCTTGTAGAATTCCAGCGTTGCAATCATGTTCTCTTTTAAATAGGGTATGGCATCCTCAACTTTATCGCTGCCTATAGCATACTGTTCATAGGTATCCATGTCCATAAAGTAATAAAGATTGCCATCATTGTAAAGGTATTGCATATCTCTTCTCTCGATATGTACCTCTTCAAACTTTTCTGTAGGATTAAACGTTCTTTCTACTACTGCACCAGTTATAACATTTTTATACTTTGTCCTTACAAAAGCGGCACCCTTCCCAGGCTTGACGTGCTGAAAGTCTACTATAAGACACACCTGTCCATCTATCTCTACAGTCATACCTTTTCTGAAATCTCCTGCTGTAACCATCTATGACCCCTCCAAAACTTATAGTATCTCCAATTTTTTGTCGATATGTGTAAGGTTTAATATACCGTTATTCTTTACAACCAACAGGTCTTCGATACGTACACCGCCCAATCCGGGTATATATATGCCAGGTTCACACGTAACTACACTGTTCTCCTTCAATGGTTTGTCGCCCCGCTTATTAACCTGGGGAGGTTCATGTACCTGAAGACCTACACCATGGCCCAGTCCATGACCAAAATATTCACCAAAGCCGTATCTCTCAATTACATCCCTGGCAAGCTTATCAGCTTCAATTCCCGTCATTCCAGCCTTCATTCCCTCTAAAGCTGCCATTTGTGCCTCCAATACGACGCTGTATATATCTTTTTGTTTTTCACTGGCATGACCTACAATGTATGTTCTGGTCATATCAGAACAATACCAGTCCCACATAATGCCAAAATCTATCGTTACAAAGTCTCCATCCTCTATAACCTTATCAGTAGCTCTACCATGGGGTAAGGAAGACCTCCAACCGCTGGCAACTATTGTCTCAAAAGAAAGTCCCGCTGCTCCCCCTTTTTTTATGTACATCTCCAGTTCTATCGCTACCTCTTTTTCAGTCATCCCTGGTCTAATCAGACCTTTTACATATCCTAAAGCCTCCTCAGCCAGAGACTGTGCCTTGGATATCCTCTCTATTTCACCTTCGTCTTTCACCTGTCTGATATCTTTTATAAGGTCACCCAAGGGAATCAGTTCAATGCCATCCAAATTTTCCTTTAAATCGCTATAGAGCTTGTAGTTTATAAACTCCTCTTCAAAACATGCCGTTTTTATTCCAATGCTGTTTATGAACGCCGGCAGTTCCTTCGCCTGATTGTCTGCCCTTACCACCTCAAAATTAGGCGATTCATTTTCTGCCTGTTCTATATACCTGAAATCAGTCACAAGATAAGTCTTATCATGGGTAATAACTGCGCAGCCCTCACCACCGGTAAAACCTGTCATATAATACATGTTATGAGGTTCAAAGATCAATACAGCGTCTACACCCTTTTCTTCGAGTCCTTTCCTTAATTTCCCAATCCTGTCCGTATTAAAACCTCCTTTCATAGCTGTGAATCACCTTATATATATTAACATATATTTTGACTGTTGAATAGAGTTCTTCATACAGCCTTCTTAATTTTCAGGTATATATCCTTCATAGTCCTTGCATCCTCTGCCATCATAGTCGGAGACTCACAAATTATGGTTGGTCCAAGGTTGCGCTCAACCATAAGCTCAGCAAAAGGCTCAAAGTCAGGGCCGAATCCTTCATCCTTGAAGTCACAGTGTTTCTTTTCCCCTTGTTTGGTGTACTCAATATGGCTGAAATGAACATGAAATTTTCTGGCCCTCTCGTCAGCCAGACCTTCCTCCATCATGTCCAGTATCCTTTTATAGTCATCCTTTGACTTAATACCACCTACAGTTCTTGCATGTAGATGCCCAAAATCAATAGCAGGAATTACATTCCTATTGAGACTACATAACCTTAATACCTCTTCCACACTGCCCAATTGATTTATCTTGCCAAGTGTCTCAGGACACAGTCGCACCTCTTCATATCCAAGAGACTCTACCTCATGTATTATCTCACTAAAAAACTCCAATGCCCTTCCAAAGGCTGTCTCCCTTTCCTCTTTACCCACAGCCCCAGGATGAAATATTACCCTTGTGGCTCCCATCCAGTGAGCTGCTGTCACGCTTTCAGTAAAATACCTTATAGTGTTTTTCTTTTTTTTTTCATCAGTAGATGCAAGATTGATATAATAAGGTGCATGTACACTTAAAGTGATTCCTTCCTTCACAAATGCATTTCCTATTTCCCTTGCAGTACCTTCCCTTATCCTAACTCCCCTTCCAAAGGAATATTCAAAAGCATCAAGACCTCTTTTTTTTAGCCATTCTGGTGCCTCAGTTGTAGATTTGTGGCCTTCATCATAAAAGCTCTGAGAGTTACCCGATGGACCAAACAGGGCTGTCATAAACATCACCTTCTATTAGATTTTTATAAATATACCGATATAAGCATGTCAATTACATTTCAGTGCATTATGGTTAGCTTTAAAGCCGCCTTTTTGATATTATTTGCTATGTTTGAAAAAATTCACCGTAGAACCTTTGTTGAATTCTTATATTACCTATCGATTGATAATTGACTCTTATCCAGATTCTATAATCATTCTAACATAGTTTCTCCTGCAATGACAACATAAAGCAAAAAAGCAGGTAAAACCTGCCTTAATCTTGCACTATTGGCCTTGATTATTCTGTATATCCTGCTGCACCTGCACTCCCTGGTTTTCACTGCTTTTACTCTGCTGAATATTTTGACTTTCAGGGGCTTGCGGATTTGCCTCACCGTTTTTTGGGATTATATTTTGAAACATAGACTCAAACAATTTTTTAAACTCCTGATTCAATGTTTCATCAATGCCTTGAGGTGCCTTGCCACCATTAGTATCTTGCGTAGCTGTTTCAGGCTTCATCAATGGCTCAAAGGGGTTTTCTTTGCCACTACCCTCAATCTTTTCAGAATCTACCTCCATATTTTTACCCATGCTGTAGTATTCTAATGACAGGTTGATATCAATGTCGCCATTTTCATCAACATTCATCCTGACGTTTTTGTAGTTGAAAAGTCTCTTCGAACCTTCCAAAAGGGCAAGAATGTTTATTGCCTGTCTGTAATTCCCTTTCAGATCCACAGTAACAGGTATTATGGTGTATTGAGAGGCTCTTGACTCCATATTCTTACCTTCATCATTTCCATCGGTTTCTGTAATCTTATTCTCCTCGCCGAACTGTATGTTTTGCTGCTGCAGTCCACTAGCTGTAATCATGCTATCCAAGGACTTTAAAAGTGACTCAGTATCCTTAGTATATGGTATAACTTCAAGCATGTCCGAAATTTCCATCTGTGCTTTTGCTATCTTTTGTTTTACATCAGGAGAGTTGGAAAGCAACTTTCTTATGGTATCTTCTTTCTGGGCAATATCGGACTGGAGTTGCTGTATTTTCCTGTATTGCGGAATTAGCACATAGTTACCATAAAGCAAGAGTGTGCAGAATATAACAGCAAATATAAGGAGGTTTCTTTCCCTGATGGTGAGCTTCATTTAGTCTCGCCTCCACCTTTTAATGTTACCTCTATATGAAAGCTTAATAACCCGCTTTCGTCTGCAGTAGAGGATTTTATAGATACATCCTTTACCTGCTTTATACTCCGCAGGTTCAGGGCAAAAATAACTATGCTGCTATTGTCTCTGGCCAGGCCTTCCAATGAGATGTTTTTCTCATTGAGTGTGAGCGACTTTATGGAAAGGTTTGTAGGTACACAACCCCCTATATCCTCAATTAATCCCGAGGCCGAGACCCTGTCTTTGCTCAGCAACCTTACCACATCATTATGGACTTTTATCTCATTTTCCATCTGAGTCAATGTGTCTATGTCTTTCTGTACAGGCTCAAGGGACTTTACCTGTGACTCAAGGCTCTTATCCAGTGAACTTAAGCTGAATATCATGTAATATGGCAAACTCAAAAGCACTACCAATAATATAATCCCTACTATAATACATGTACCCCAGGCAGCAAGCTCTCTGCTTCTCCTCTTTTTCCTCATGTACTCTGCAGGTATCAGGTTTATATCCTTCATACTTTTCCCTCTCTAATAGAAGCACCAAACGCATTTAAAATAAACACATAAGGATCGGGTAAAAAATTGTTTATAGGCATTACCTCAACGTTAAGACTCTCAGAAATATATTCTAACAACGGAGCAAAACGTGAACCGCCGCCGGTAATTACCACATTCTCTATTCCATCTGTCCTGTACCTTGAAATATAATAGTCCAAATATCTGGCGAGATCCCCAACAAAACCCTCAAACATAAGGGATGAATCAATACCTATTTCTTCTGAAGGATGATTTATCTTAAGGTCTTCAGCCTCATCTAAAGAGATATTGTGGAAATTAGAAATAAGCTGTGTAATGTTATTACCGCCAAAATCAAAAATCCTACTGAAAACAAAGTGCCCGCTATAAAAGAAGGAGGCCACGGTTTTCTTTCCACCAACATCTAAAATAAGATAGTCTTTATAATTAAAATTTCTCATGTACTCTGCAGCTTTTATAATGCAGTTTTGATAAACATCTATAGCGGATAGCCTAAGGTTTAAGCTATCCGCCAACTTGAGATAGCCGTCTATCAAAGGCAAAGGTGCAGCAAACAAAAGTATCTTTTGCATCTTTTCCCTTCCCTCACCGGTTACCTCCATTTGCTTGAAATCGATAATATACTCATCCAGCGATGTGGGGATATACTCATCAGCTATATTGTTTACAAGCGGCGGAAGCTCTTTGGGTGGCACTACAGGTACCTCTATATCCCTTATAATCACTGCAGAGCTCAATATAGAAAATACAACATTGGAACTTCCAAAACGGCTTTTCCCTTTAAAGCATGTGGCCATGGCCTCACGCAGTGCATTACCATTTTTAATATATCCATCCTCAACTGCCCCTTCTGGCGTCTTTATTGTCCTGAACAGGGGATTGGATATATCCCTTGGGGTACTGACTATCTTTACACTGTCATTCCCTATGTCTATACCAATGTATTTGCCACGAAGCTTTTTACTTCTATTAGCCATTTCGCACCTCATGCCTTGGATTTTTTGATACAATCTCTGCAGCCCGTGTTATTGCTGTGGCAACGTCAACATCAAACTGGGTTGTCAGTTCATTTGTTCTGCTATAGACTTCCCCCTCTTCTGTGACCACATATTTTGGTGGTAGACTGTTAAGAGCAATGGCTGCCACATCGTACCTGCATTTATCACACATACATACACCCATTTTCACCATAACCTTGTCAAGCATTTCAAACACAACCTCTTCCATGTAATTTTTAAGCTGCATCCATCTTTCCTCCTACTCTATTTTCCATCCATTAATAGTCGTTATATTATCCGGATCAGTCTGGCTAAAATCAAATGTAATATCCGCTGTACCATTTCGTGTAATTTTCTTATATATACCTTCCGACTCTATATGAACTGTAAACTTATAATAATTGTTGTGATCCGTACCATCTTTTAGTACATTTTGCTCCAGCCAACCAAACGGCCATATTCCGTGATATACGTCCACATAGTTATTGTCTGTCTTATTTTTATCTATGATATCATCGAACGTAACATCTATTACTATAGTGCTACCACTTGTAGATGGTAGTGAATGAATTCCGTTTATAAAATCTTTTATTGCTTTGTTGGCTGAGCTAATTTTTGCCTCAACCCATTCTTTATCCGTGTTGTAACCATTTCTTTTAATTTTCCCAATTTCCATATCAATACTTTTCTTTATTTTATATTCACCATCCGCATTTTTTTCTTCAAACGCATACCTTACGGCATTTAACCCAGACTCTGCAAGATATTGGGCTCTTGGTATATCGCTATATGCCATGCTTATCCTATACTCAGAAAGTGATAAACCAAGAAGTGAGATGCCCAGTATAAAGAGGAGCGATGTTATCATCAAGACAAACACCATGGCAAATCCTTTTTTATCTGACATCTCCATCACCTACTTTGGTAGAAAAACCACATTGTTCAGTGTAAATCCATCAGTTCCCGTGATAATAACTGTAATTTTTCTTCCATCAATAGAAAAAGTAAAACTGTCTATCTCATTGGCCAGTTCCTGACCATTATTATTATTCATGCATATACTTTTTTTACTGTCGTCGTAATAGTATACATTGTCACCAACATACAACGCTTTATAAGTTTTTCCACTGCGTGTAATATCTTTAACATATATCTTTGAGGCATCTCCAGTCCTTTTTATGTCACTTGTGATGGCTTCCATAGCAGACCTCACATTTTGCTTTATTTCCATACTTTTTTCGCTTTTGATATAGGTATTTGATCCTGTATAGAATAATGATGTGGCCACTATTGCAACTACAGACATTATTGCCACAACAGCTAGGATCTCAATAAGCGTAAAACCATCTCTTCTTTTCATTTTAGCCCCCATACCCATTTAAAAAATCTTGAGGGATTGAAACCATACTTACTGTGGAGTTTATCATAAAGTGTCTGCCTTGTAATTGACTGATTTTCCGCATTCAGTTCATTCAGGCAGATTGCTATCCTCCTTAGTGTAGTGATTGGACCCCATTCAAAAGCCATATAAATAACCACTGCGGCAATAAACAATATAACAAGAAGATATTCTACTATTCTCTTTATAATAGCCCACAGGCTATCCTCATCATCAGGTAAGTCACCCTCACCTCCCCCATTATTGCCACCATTTCCGGGATTTCCTCCATTATTGCCTCCGCCTCCCGGATTTCCTCCGTCATCGCCTCCGCCTGGTTCTCCAGAAAGAACACCAGGTTTATAATAAAACGAGAGAAGATAGGGATTGTTGTTTCTATCTCTTAAATTGACCTCAATATCATATCTTGATACGCCATTAGTCTGTCCGCTTTCTGTAATGTCAACCGAGTAGGTTCTACCATTAAAAGGATAGTCGTCAATATGCGCCTCGGTTATGTCACCTGATTTAATCCCCTCCACTATATTCTGAGCAATGATACTCTCTTCAGTCATAATTGTGGATGAATAATCTGTATCAAGCGAGGTATATATAGATCCAAATATGGCTATCGAAGTCACGGCAAGTATAGCCATAGCAACTATAACTTCTATGAGTGTAAAGCCCCTCTCCCACCTGAGCACAATATCACCTCTTATGGGTCATTTTCTCTTTATGGCTGACCTACCTGTCGATGGCTGTATGGTTATGTAATAGCAATCTTTGCCCTTGTTTATGTATATCGTGCCAGCACTGCTTGGCGCACCAGTGGCCGTAAAGTAAATCCCATCAGTTTTTATTTTGCTGATATTCGAAGTAAATGTAATCCCTTGAGTGGCTGTGAATGTCTTTAGTGTCACAGGGATACCTGTGCCGCTTCTTTTAACGGTATATGAGTTATCATAGATATAAATTGTGTATTTCACATCAGGCTCACTTATATTTTTCTGTCTCACATCCCTTATGTCAAACAAGAGCTGCTGGGCTGTTATTTGCATGTCAAGATTGGCCTTTGTATTTATATATCCGCTGATGGATGGATAGGATATGGCCATTATAACTCCCATTACGGCAACAATACATATAAGCTCGAAAAGTGTAAAACCCCTGTTGTCAGATGTGCGCCTCATTATATCAGCATATTTAAATAGAAGTTTATGATACTGTTGCCGTAAAACACTGATATAAAACTGCCAATGGCTAAGAACGGACCAAAAGCTATCACATCCTTCATGTTTCTTTTCCTATATGCTATGAGTAGAAGCCCAACCACAGCACCAATTATAAAACTCAAGAAGAGGGAGAGTATTGTCGGCCAGGCCCCTAGATACCACCCACAGGCAGCCATAAGTTTAACGTCACCCATTCCCATACCTTCAGGAACAATAAGTACCAGCAGAAGCAGGAAGCCTCCACCTATAGCAAGTCCTATAAAGTTATTGAGTAAATTCTCTTTAAATATTATGCTTATAATAATTCCTGGTATAAAGACTGCTAAAAGAACTGCATCAGGTATTATCTGCACATCCAAGTCAGTAAAAAATATAATAATAAGTCCGGAAAACAGGATGATGTATTTAATCGTCAGGTATGTAAAGCCAAAATAGATAAATGTAAATAAATATATAAGGCCGGTAGCAAGCTCTACTAAAGGATATCTTATACTGATATGAAAGCCACAGTATCTGCACCTGCCCTTTAGAAAAATATAGCTCAGCACAGGTATCATGTCAATGGGCTTTAGCTTAGTATTGCATGAAGTACAGTGGGAATGGGGAGAGATGATAGACTCTCCCCTCGGCAGCCTGTATATGCAGACATTGAAGAAACTCCCCATGGCCAGGCCAAGGAGAAAGACAATGAGGTATAACATAGGACAATGTAATCCTTTCTGTATAATTTCTCATTGATATAACGTCTAATTCCATGCAGATAAAACTCCATAAAACGCAAATATATTTTAGTCTCTTCCTTTTTCTATTATGCTTTTTTATATTTTGGATTATGGATATAATTCCTCTCCTTTAGTGCTTCCTCCATTACCTGTACCATAGTACACTTCTACACCTAAGGGATTGCTCCCACTTCTACTAACAACTTCGACTATGAAACTTTTATTTGTGCTTGTATTATACTGAGGAGTTGGTATTTTATCAATATATCCCCATGATAATAGATCATCAAGATCTACATTGCCCGTTCCTGTAATTTTCCCATCTATTATTGCTCTTTGAGTGGCTTCCGCCAATATGGTGGCACTTGATTTATCAGCATTTTCTCTTGCATTGTTCATTGAACCTGTCACATTGGGTATTGCTATAGCAGCTAATATTCCCAGTATTGCTATGACGACAATGAGTTCGATGAGTGTAAAGCCTCTCTGATTCCTTTTCATCCTCTTTCTTATCCAGTTTAACATTTCAATTACCCCTTTCCCAATTATTTTTTAAAGTTGTTTCCTTTATTCTTGTATGTACTGTTCCATAAACCACCTCCACGGGAAAACCAGTATTTTATTAACGAGTACCATCTTAATTACATAATACCATAGTTTGATACATAATGCTACGAAAAGTTACTGATTCTGACACTAATTTTATCCTGGTCTCAATATCCTACATAGTTCATCATCTGGAACATGGGCAGTGCTATAGATATTACTATAAAGCCTATTATTATAGCCATGAAGAGTATTATGGCTGGTTCTAACATAGTGGTGAGCTGGGTAGTCCCTGTCTCTACCTCCTGGTCAAAAAAGTCTGCAATGCGAAGTAGCATATCATCCAGTGTACCTGAGTTTTCCCCCACCTCTATCATCTGGTAGACCATAGGCGGGAATATACCCGAGGCCTTCAATGGTCCTGATAGGCCAGAACCTTTAGAGAGTGCTTCAGAGACCTCAGAGAGTGCCTTTGATACTACAGAGTTGCCTATAACCCTATCCGTCACCTCAATAGAACGCAGCACCGGCACGCCGCTTTGTATGAGTATGCCCAGTGTCCTTGTAAATCTGGCAGTTATTATCTTCCTGTTCAATGAGCCTATGATAGGGATATTCAACTTTAATCTGTCTATCCTATTTCTCCCTTCCTTCGACGAGGCATAAGAGTGAATAGCAACATACATACCTCCCCCTGCGATGATTAATATATACCAGTAGCTACGCAGTATATTGTTTAAGCCTATGAGTATCCTGGTTGGCAGTGGGAGCACAGCTCCTGCAGACTGAAAGAGTCCTATAAATGTAGGAAGCACAAAGGTTATGAGGAATATAACAACACCCAAGGCCACACAAGCAACAACTATGGGGTATGTCAGGGCTGACCTTATCTTCTGGTTTATCCTGTTCTGATTTTCAAAATGCACAGCCATCCTATCCATTATGGTATCCAAAGTACCGCTGACCTCCCCTGCTTCCACCATGTTGGTTAAAAGCGGCGGAAAGACGTCAGGATATTTGCCCATGGTATCAGAAAGCGTCTTACCCTTTTGCACATCATCATATATCTCCATGAGCGTATCTCTAAGCCTCTTATTCTCTGTCTGCCCTCTCAAGATATCTATGCATGTCACTACCGACACACCGGCCCTTATGAGGGCAGCAAACTGCCTGCAAAATATAGCTATATCCCTCACTCTCACCTTAGTCTTTAATAGGGTAAGAGATACATCATTCTTTGCAATCTTTTCCTTTATATCCACAGGGTATAGTTTCTTCTCCCTCAGGTTCGCCTTTACAGAAGCACTGCTGTCACCTTCCAATATACCTGTAATAAGTTTACCAGCTTCATCCCTGGCTCTATATTCATATGAAGGCACACTATCACCTACTTACCGACAAAATCCTGTTTAAACTCTCTGACTCCATTGCATACATAACTGCCTCTTCTTTGCTTATTTTACCTTTTCTATAAAGTTCTGCTATGGAACTATCCATAGATATCATGCCATACTTTGCTCCTGTCTGTATAATAGACTGAATCTGATGGGTCTTATCCTCCCTTATCAGGTTGGATATGGCAGTGGTATTTATCATTACCTCTACAGCCACTACCCTTCCCTTTTCATCTGCAGTTGTCAAGAGCTGCTGGGATATGATGCCCTGCAGCACATTGGCCAGCTGTATCCTTATCTGCTGCTGTTGATGGGGTGGAAACACATCTATTATCCTGTCTATGGTCTTTGCAGCTCCTATGGTATGCAGGGTGGACATGACAAGATGACCCGTCTCTGCTGCCGTTATAGCTGTAGATATGGTCTCTAAGTCCCTCATCTCACCTACGAGTATCACATCCGGGTCTTCTCTCAGAGCAGCCCTGAGGCCGCTGGCAAACGATCTGGTGTCGCTTCCTACTTCTCTCTGTACTATGATGCTTTTATCATGCCTGTGGAGGTACTCTATGGGGTCCTCTAAGGTTATTATATGTGCATCCCTCTCATGGTTTATCCTGTCTATCATTGAAGCCAAGGTGGTGGATTTGCCGCTGCCCGTGGGGCCGGTCACCAGAATAAGTCCCCTTGACTTCATGGCCAGGTCTCCTACCACAGGCGGCAAGCCAAGCTCTTCTATGGAAGGTATCCTCAATGATACCAGCCTTATAGCAAAGCTATATGTACCCCGCTGCCTGAATATGTTTATCCTGTATCTGGCCACACCGGTAATGGAATACGCCAGGTCTATCTCCCCCACCTCTTCTAAAAGTTCAAACTGCCTGTCATCCAGTATTTCTTTTGCATACCTTAAGGTATCATCAGACCTCAATATAGGCAGATCAATCTTTTTTAAAAGACCATTTACTCTCAGCACAGGCGGAATACCTACAGATAGGTGAAGGTCAGAGGCTCCTATATCAACCATATACCTTAAAAGTTCTTCTATCTCCATATTCTCTTCATCAGTCCTCATATGTTAATCTTTCCATTTCTTCCAGTGTTGTAACCCCCTTTAAGACAAGCTCTCTCGCACTGTCCCTCAGGGCATGGTTACCCTCTCTCATAGCTTCCGCTTTTATCTCGTCGTCAGAAGCCCTCATGTTTATAAGTCTCTTTATTTGCTTTGTTATCGGAAGCATTTCAAATATTCCCTGCCTCCCTCTGTAACCTGTTTTGTTGCAGGCTGCACACCCCCTGCCTCTATATAGCTTTAAATTGGTATTTTCCGGTAATCCCAAGAGTCTCTTCTCTGCTTCATCCGCATCATATGAAACCTTGCAGCTCGGACATATGGTCCTTACAAGCCTCTGGGCAATAACCCCAACAAGGGATGAAGATAAGAGATATGGCTCAATCCCCATGTCCATAAGCCTTGTGACAGCACCTGCAGCGTCATTGGTATGCAGTGTAGACAGAACGAGATGTCCAGTTATCGCTGCCCTTATGGCTATCTCCGCAGTTTCACTGTCCCTTATTTCTCCCACCATTATTATATCCGGGTCCTGTCTTAACACAAACCTTAAGACACTGGCAAAGTCAAGTCCTATCTTTTCATTTACCTGTATCTGGTTTACTCCTGCTATGGTATACTCTACAGGGTCTTCTACTGTTATTATGTTTTTATCTTCATTATTCAGTTCCTGAAGCATGGTGTACAGAGTTGTGGTCTTGCCGCTTCCTGTAGGACCAGTAACCAGTATTATTCCATGGGGGTGTTTTAAAAATGATGCGTATACATTCATTTCGTCCTGAGTTAAACCAAGTTTATCCCTCGAAATTAAAAAATTTTGTTTATCTAAAAGCCTTAGTACCGCTTTTTCGCCATTGATTGTCGGCAATATGGACACCCTTATATCCAGTTTCTTACCGTTCACTACGGTCTCTATCCTTCCGTCCTGAGGTAACCTCTGCTCTGCTATATTGAGATTGGACATTATTTTTATTCTCGTAACTATCGGCCCCAGAGTGTCTTTACCAGGTCTCATTATCTCGTGGAGCTTCCCATCTATACGGAATCTTATCCTGACGTCTTCCTCAGTTGGTTCTATATGAATATCGCTGGCCCTGCTCTCTATACCCTGCTCTATGATGAGATTTACAAGCCTCACTGCAGGTGCATTGACCACATCCTCTGAAACCTCTACTGCCTCATGGTTGCTTCCATACTCTTTTCTAAAATCCTGAGCTGTCCTCTCAGCCTCCTGTCTGCCGTAATATCTGTTAATGGCTTTTTCTATATCATTTTCAGTAGCTATATACGGTTTTACATTCATCCCGGTAGCTATAGAGACATCATCTATGGCAAAGATGTCAAGAGGGTCAGCCATAGCAACACAGAGGCCATCAGGATCCTTTCTTATGGGTATGAGTTTATGCCTTCTTGCTAAATTTTCCGATATGAGCCTTGGTATATCAGGATCTATATAAAAACGAGAGAGCTCAACATGAGGTATACCCAACTGAAACTCAAGAACCTCTATTATCTGCTCAGGGGTTACATATTTAAGGCGAGTCAATACCTCACCTAATCTCTCCCCTGTCTTTTTCTGTTCTTCCAATGCTTTATTAAGTTGATCTTGCGTAATGAGTCCAGCAAAAAGCAATATATCTCCAAGCTTTCGTTTAATCATGGCTTCTCCTTTTGGGAAATTAGTCCTATTATATGCATGTATTCGACATAAATTGGAATTATCCTTTATTTATTAACTATCTTACTAAAAAATTTTCTCATGTCCGTCTATTGTACCTGTCCAGTACAATTCCCTCAAATTTTCTCATGAATCTTGTCCACTTCGCCTCCTTGGTTGAAATTGGTTTTACCAGTATGGTATACATCCCTAGTCTGTTACCACCCAAAACATCAGTAAATATCTGGTCTCCTATGGCTGCAACCTCTTCAGGTTTGACACCCAAGAGTCTTAAGGCTTTTCTATATGGACTCTTTCGCGGTTTACCGGCATTGTATACATATGGTACATTCAGGGCATTGGCAAAATCTATCACTCTCTTCCTTGTCCCATTTGAAAGCAGACAAACCTTTAAGCCTGCCGCTTTTGCTTCATTTATAACCCTTCTTGCCCTTTCGTCTGGTACCGTCACATTCCACTCTATAATGGTATTGTCTATATCTATTATAAGAGCTCTAATCCCCCTATCTTTTAATTGCCATATATCAAGCTCATCTATAGAATCTATGTACGCATCAGGAAAAAGTATCATCATATCCCTCCCTCTTAATATTATATCAAAAAAGAAAGCCCCTGAAACTAATTGCTCAATTCCTTTGATAGTTTCATCAGAGCTTTCTTTTCTATTCTGGAAACATATGACCTGGATATACCAAGCATCTTTGCTATCTCCATTTGCGTCTTGCTGGCGCAATTATTAAGGCCGTATCGGAGCTCTATTATCTGCTTTTCCCTTCCTTTAAGGCATTTGTTAAGCTTTTCATAAAGTTTTTTTATTTGCATTTTCTCTTCAACCTTGTCATCAATCTCATTACCATCTGTACCCAGTACATCCATAAGTGATATTTCATTGCCTTCTTTGTCTACTCCTATGGGGTCCTGCAGATATACCTCGTTTTTAGTCTTTTTGTTTGACCTTATAGCCATAAGTATTTCATTATCTATACATCGTGCTGCATATGTGGCAAGTCTCGTGCCTTTCGATTCGTCATAGGTGTTTATAGCCTTTATCAGTCCAATGGTTCCGATTGATATGAGGTCGTCTATATCTTTATTGTTGGCAGAATATTTTTTTACTACATGAGCCACAAGACGCAGGTTTCTTTCTATAAGTATATTTCTTGCTTCTTCATCACCATTCTCCATTTTTTCAAGATATTGTTTTTCTTCCTCTGCAGATAGCACTTTTGGAAATGAGTTATTATTGGTAATATAGCCCGAAGCATAGGATATCAAAAATAAAGGTAATATGCTGAAAAGCCCAAATGGTATCAACGAGGATACACCCCCTGACTGGATAATAAAATTTTATGTGTCCAGCCAGGGATTTGTGCATGTCTAATAATTATTATTCGTTTATTTTTATAATATAGTCCGCAATATCATGGAATATCTCGGCAGCCTTACCTCCTCCTACACCACCGCCCTCTACCACCACTGTCATTGCATAGTGTGGACTGTAATAGGGGAAAAAACCCGTGAACCATGAATGAGATATACCTTTCCCCTTGTTAAATTCTGCTGTACCTGTTTTCCCGGCCACCATACCTCCGACATCTGCTTTCTTGCCTGTACCGTTTGATACTACAAGCCTCATCATTTCCTGTATCTTTCTCGCTGTATTTTCATCTATAACCCTGTAACCATCGGTAATTCCAACGCTACGCAGTATTTTGCCATCATCGTCCACTATGGAATCTATTAACTTTGGCTTATTCCTGTACCCGTCATTGGCTATGGTTGATGTTATATCAGCCACCTGCAATGGGGATACCAACAGACTCCCCTGCCCTAAAGAGATATTTCCTATCCCCGTTCCTACCGTTTCTTCCCTCTGTGGCAGGTTTATGCTCTGGTTAACAGATATGCCTATAGACTCTGGTTGGCCAAGACCAAACCTTTTAGCCATTTCCAGTATATTTTCCCCTCCAATCCTCATACCTATCTGTATAAAGACCACATTACATGACTCTGCATAGGCGTTCTTAAAGTCTATTTCTCCATGACCCTCTCTTTCAAAGCACCTGTATACAGTACCATTAACATTTATACTGCCTGTACAGTTAAATGTTTCATTATCCTCTACTTTATTTTCTTCTATAGCGGCTGCGGCAACTATTGTTTTAAAGACAGAACCAGGCGGATATCCAATTAACGCCCGGTTTATAAAAGGAGCATCGTCACTTTCCAGGCTTTCGCTTACATTGTTCTGGTCAAACTGTGGCCTACTTGCCATTGCCAGGATATCACCCGTTTTTGGATCTAATACGACTACTGCTCCCTTCGCCTGATATTTATCCATTGTTTCCTCAACGAGTCTTTGTATATTATAATCCAGCGTCGTCTTTACATTTAACCTCGGCTTATTGATCTTATTGACAAACTCTGCCTTCATACCTGGAAGTATCCTCTTTGTCCTGTCTGTGTATATACGTATAGATGTACTACCCGCGTCCTTTAGGTCTTGATTATAGTCTTTTTCTATGCCCATCATGCCTTGGCCATCTCCGTCCAGATAACCGATCAAGTGCCTGGCCAGGCCATTTTTCGCATATCTTAATGTGTCATGGTATGTGTAAATCCCATGAGGTAGTGAATCCTTAATCAGACTGAAAAGTTCCACATCCTTTATATAATATGTAAGTATATTAGATCCCTTATCATTTATATGTGTTGCCACCTCATCCTGATCCATACTGCAGAGTTTTGATACTATACCTGCAGCCAGGTCTTTATCTTTTATCTGGGCCGGTACCATTACAAGTAGGTCTGCATCCTGAATATCCGTAAAAGACCTGCCGTTTCTGTCCAGAATGGAACCACGTTGAGGCTTTAATATCACCTCTTCAGTCATCTGTTTCTCAGCCATTTCTCTGTATTGTTGCCCTCTGAACACCTGAATATATAAAAGTCGTGAAACCAAAAAAGCAAATCCAACCAGCATAAAGCCTCTTAAAATACGTATCCTTACAGGCATAAAAATAACCCCCTCTCGGATCTTACTCATATTGTTTCCGATCGGGGTATTTTTATACTCTTTTTCTCCTTAATACGTCAAATTCAGCAAACTCCTTTTCCGACTTCATCCATACTGTTTGCTGAGCATGGGGGGCACAGTCAATCTCATTAAAATCCGCATCATACAGCGTCCCAGTATTAAATGGGTATACCCCATGTGGAGTAAGCACTTCTACCTCCTCATTGGCAAACAACCTATTCCGCTGTTCTACCTTTATCAACTTTTTATCTCTGTCATACCCTCTGATGATACCAATAAAGTCATGGCTTGTCCTGCAAATATCCTTGTTATAGTTATGCTCTTCAGGGCCTGGCCTTCCAAAGTAAAAACCTGTTGTAAAATCTCTGGTACTGGCCTCACTCAACTCTTCCAGCAGACTCTTATCAAATCTGTAGCTTTCCAGGTCTTTCATATAGCTGTTCAGTGCCTTTCTATAAGCATTTACTGTGACAGCCACATAATAGATACCCTTGCTCCTGCCCTCAATTTTTAAGCTGGAAACACCTGCATCAATAAGTTCCGGCAGATGTTCTATCATGCAAAGGTCTTTAGAGTTCATTATATAGCTTCCCCTATCGTCCTCAAATACTGGAAAATACTCACCCTGCCTTTTTTCTTCCACAAGATAGTATTTCCACCTGCATGGGTGGGTACACTCGCCTTTGTTTGCATCTCTCCCCGTTAGAAAATTGCTTAAAAGGCAGCGCCCAGAATATGAAATACACATTGCTCCATGGACAAACGCCTCCAGTTCTAAAGTATCCGGCACATTTCTCCTTATCTCTTTAATCTCTGAAATAGACAACTCTCTTGCCAGGACCACCCTTTTTGCTCCCATATTATGCCAGAATAGTGCACTCATCCAGTTGGTGTTGTTGGCCTGTGTGCTTATGTGGATTTCAGCCTTCGGTGCGACCTTTTTAACAAGTGTAAATATGCCGGGATCCGAGACTATATAGGCATCTATACCCAAATCATGTGTAGCTGCTATATATTCATCGAGACCTACAAGGTCTTCATTGTGAGGTATTATATTGAGAGTAAGGTACACCCTCTTCCCCCTGGCGTGGGCATACCTTACACCCTCTTTAATCTCATCTATTGTAAAATTGTTGGTGCCGGCTCTAAGGCCATACCTCTTTCCACCTATGTATACAGCATCAGCCCCATAGTATATGGCTGCCTTAAGTCTTTCCAGGTCTCCTGCTGGCGCTAAAAGTTCAATATCTCTCATCTGTCGCTCTCCCTTTGTATCTTATTACGGCCAGACCGTCTCCCAGCGGAATTATACATGAGGATAGCTGCCTGTCATTCATAATCCTGTCTATAAACTGCCGCATCCGCATCACAATAGTCCTGTGTTTATGTGGCACAGGCCCCTCTTTTACTATACGACCTCCAAAAAGGACATTGTCAGCAATGATGATGCCATCCTTACTTATCAGGTCAAGACAGAGGTCAAGATACTCATTGTAGTGCCCCTTGGAGGCATCAATAAAGACAAAGTCATATTTTTCATTTAAGAATCGAAGCACATCAAGTGCATCCCCATAAATCAGTCTTATATTTTTTAACCCACTCTTTTCCACATTGGCTCTGGCACTTACAAAATTTTTCTCATTCACCTCTATGGATGTAACCTCAGCCCATGGAGCGTAACTTGCCATGAGTATTGATGAATATCCAACGAAAGCACCAATCTCCAGTATTCTTTTTGGTCTTTTAAGCTCGAGCATAAAACATATAAAGCGATCAACACCAGGCCTTATAATGGGCGAGTATCCATTTATCTGTCCTTTGATATCTTTGAGTATATCATCATCCATAAGGGATACTCTGTTGATGTATTCTATAATATCACTATCTATTTCTATCATCAGTCTCCTTCCTTAAAATATCTTTTATTTCCATGCCACAACCAGCATACACCTCAATAGAACCCATAACCTGACGCCCATCTTTACAACCATCTCTGGATTCAAATACACTATACTCAATTATAACTGTTTTTAGCCTTCAGAAATTCATTATAATCATCGGTGAAATAATGAGAACCATCCCCCTTTGCCACGTAATATATATAATTGGTATCAGCTGGCTTTAAGGCAGCCGTTATTGATTTCAGGCCAGGGTTAGAAATTGGTCCTTCCGGAAGTCCAATAATCCTATAGGTATTGTAAGGAGAGTCTATTTCCAGGTCCTTTATAGAAAGCTTCTCCTTGTGTTTACCCAATGCATATTGAACCGTTGCATCAATCTGGAGTCTCATGCCTTTCCGGAGTCTGTTGTAAATAACAGAAGCTATTTTAGGCCTGTCTGTATCAACAACTGCCTCTTTCTCTATCATGGATGCAATCTTTATAATATCATCTAAGCTTCTGCCATTCAGGTTTTCCTTTATATTGTTTTCATAGATCACATTAAATCTGGTGAGCATGGTATTGATTATATCCTCTGAGTCAGCATCAAGCTTGAATGTATAGGTATCAGGATAAAGATATCCCTCCAGTTTGACTGGCCTGTTTTCTGGTATCATTTTTAAAAACTCATACTTTGAAATATCATATGTTTCTACAGCCTTGAGAAAATCCTCCTGAGATACCAATCCAATATCATCAAGTCTTCTGGCTATTTCTTTTACGGTAAATCCTTCAGGAAATGTCACTTTTACAGTATCATCTACAATATCTCCTCTTTCAAGTTTATCTATTATCTCGTCTAAGTTCATATTAGGGCTCATGACATATTTACCGGCCTTCAGAACCCTGCTCTTCCCCTCAACCCTTGCACGTAGCTCAAATGCCGTCGGCGAACGAATTATTCCTTTTTCTTTCAATATCCCGCTGATCTCTCTTATACCAACATTTTGAGGTATAACAACCACAATATACTCATCACTCGGTGACGCTGGCTGCATTGAATAATAAATATATCCAAAAACCATAGCAACTATAAAAATCAGCATAATGAGGGTAAAACTCCTCTTCATTCATCATCCCCCCCCTTAAGCTGATTATATCAAAAAATATCTATTTCAAATAGATACGGGCTATATTTTTGTATATATTGTAGATAATGTAGCCAAAGAGGACTACTGAGATACCCTCGCCAAGGGCTATGCCACCCATCGTAACAATATACGGTACCTTCGTAAAGTAACTTACCCATATGGAAACAAAAACGGAATTTAAAATTATCGGGGGGAGTGCTCCCATCCAAAAACTTTTAGCTTTGCTCGTAAGGTATGCAGCAACCAATGTCACCAGGCTACCTCCCAATATATCTATGATTCCAAAGGGGCTTTGCAGATTCGCAAAAAGGCAACCTATAAAAAGTCCTGGTATAGCTGCAGGCTCTAAAAGCGGCAAAATAGTAAGTCCTTCAGACAATCTGAGCTGAAGCGGATTAAAACTCAATAACCCCATCACATATGTGAGGACTATATAGAGTACAGCAATTATTGCAGCCTTTGTTATGTATTTAACATTCATGTTCAAACTCCTCCAATCTCATCATTAATTATTTTAAACACATCTGCAACCATGGTGGAAAATCTCATTTCTTTTTCAAGAAATTCCTTAACTGTTGGATTTAATGTTATCAGCTGATACATATCATTAATTTTTTTCATTTCATCCTCAGAAAGCTGCTGGCCCATGGCCTGTTTAGCACTCAGTTCCATTTCCATCTTATGAAAATCATTTACCATATTAGAATTTGTCTCATCGGCTTCTACAGCTTTCTTTGCTTCAACATAGCTCCTGTACTCATCAGATTCGGCCATGGCTCTTGCGAGCTGATGAGCCAAATCATATACGTTCATTTATACCCCTCCTTGTACTGTACATTTTAAAAATTTAATATAATAGGTATCAATAATGGAACAAACAGTGTGAGTATTAATCCAGACAAGAAAGAAAATATAACCATATCCGACGAAGTATATTTAACTATAACAGGTAAAGATGTATCCATAGCAGTAGCCCCTGCAATCCCTATAGCCTCCATACTACCTACATATTTTGAAACAAATGGTATAATAAGAAGGGCTATAACCTCCCTTACCACATTTGATATAAATGCCATTGTACCCAGCTCTACACTATAAAGCTGGGTTATCAACACACCTGAAAGTGAATACCAGCCAAAACCTGCCCCTACTGCCACAGATTCTTTAACTGGCATGCTCAATATTATGCCGGCAACCAGTGAACCTACAATTGTACCAATTATTGTACCCATAGGTATAATAAACAATCTAAGCCTATTCTCTTTTATACTATTTAAGATTTCTCTGTTTTTACCAAAGTCAATCCCCACAGAGAAAAGCAACATAAGTAGTCCCAGTGTGACAATATGATTAGATAAACCACTTGAGGATATCCCTGAGAAATATCCACATATCATGCCACCTATCAGGCAGATAACAATTATATACATCAAGAGCTCCTCACCCTCTCACTGCCTAAAAGCCTGGCGGTTATATTTATAAAAATTACAGTGCCTATAACAGACATAATTGAAATAAATGCAGCCTTTATCCCTATAGGGCCAAGAGTCATAAGCAGTCTGTGATCGTTTCCTATCTCATATCCTATGGCAAAAAGCAGTATACCGAGACATACTGTCTGTATCCTGCCATTATATTTTTTAAATACACCCGATACACGCCCACAGTAGCCAAGAAGCGTACCTGTTAGCATAAAAACAATGTAAAAATACATGTTGTATTCAGTTAAAAAATTCAGGATACTCATATGAAACCTCCAGTAAATGGAGATATAACATAATGCTATATCTCCATTATTATTGGCAAAATCATAGGCTTACGCATCGTCTTTTCGTAAAGGAATCCCCTTAAAGAATCTTTTATCACTGATTTTAAGGTTGACCACTCAGTAACCCCATCTTTCTCACAAGTAGCAAGTGAGTCCTTGACTATTTTTCTTGCCTCTTCCATCAAATCTTCTGATTCTCTTACATATACAAAGCCACGGGATATAATGTCAGGGCCAGCAACAATAGACCCATTTTCCTTCGAAATTGTCAGTACAACCACCATCAAGCCATCTTGCGCCAGATGTTTTCTATCCCTCAATACTATATTGCCGACATCTCCAACCCCAAGCCCATCCACCAGGATCTTGCCTGCCGTCACTGTGCCTGCAATTTTACCGGTATCTTTTGTGAACTCCAACACTGTACCAATATCCACAAGAAAGATATTTTCTGGTGGCATCCCAAGGGACTCAGCCAGTTTGGAATGCTGGCGTAAATGTCTGTACTCTCCATGGACTGGTACAAAAAACTTTGGCCTTGTAAGCTGGTGTAATAGCTTCATTTCCTCCTGACAACCATGTCCCGAAACATGAACATCCTGAAAAGGCTCATATATCACATCTGCGCCTCGTTTAAACAGTTGGTTTATTATCCTTGAAACTGTCTTTTCATTGCCTGGTATAGCTGAAGCAGATATGATGATGAGGTCACCCTTTCTTATCTCAACAACCTTGTGTTCGTTATATGCCATCCTGGCCAGTGCCGACATTGGCTCACCCTGGCTGCCGGTAGTTATAATGACCAGCTTATCGTCATCATAGTCATTGACAGCATCCAAGTCAATCATGGTATCCCCTGGTATATCCAGATAGCCCAGTTCCCTCGCAACGCTGACTACGTTTACCATGCTCCTGCCTGATATGGCCACCTTTCGACCATATTTAAAGGCAGCATTAAAAATTTGCTGCAATCTGTGAACGTTCGATGCAAATGTAGCTATAATTATCCTCTTCTCTGTAGATTGAAATATCCTGTTGAACGTTTCTTCGACGATTTTCTCAGAAGGGGTATATCCAGGCCTTTCCACATTGGTGCTGTCTGCCATAAGCACAAGTACGCCTTCTTCGCCCAGCTGGGCAAGCCTTGCAAGGTCTACAACCTGTCCGTCTACAGGCGTATAATCAATTTTAAAATCCCCCGTGTGAAGTATCACCCCCATTGGAGTGTGTATTGCAATTGCAGCAGAATCAGGGATACTATGGCCTGTCCTTATAAACTCTACATTAAATGGTCCGATATCTATCCTCTGGTTAAACCCAACCTCTACCAGTGTAGTGTCCTTCAAGATACCATGTTCTTTCAGTTTGTTACTGATAAGCCCCAGGGTTAATTTCGTACCGTATACAGGCACATTTATCTGTTTCAAAAAATATGGTAGACTGCCAATATGGTCTTCATGACCGTGGGTAATAACCACACCACATACCTTGTCGGCATTTTTAATGAGATATGAGATATCAGGGATGACCATATCTACACCCAACATTTCGTCATCCGGGAAAGCCATCCCACAGTCAAGGACAAGAATTTTATCCCTGTACTCGATAGCGTTCATATTTTTTCCAATCTCATTTAATCCGCCCAATGGTATAATCCTAATCTTAGAAGTCTTATGCGTCACATTCTTTCCCCTTTCATCACTCTCGTCTCCATCAATATTTAGTTTTAAATTTTCTGATTTAACTATTATTCGCCACCTCCAAATATTTTTATATAAAAATACCCTGTATCTCAGGCTACAGGGTGATTTTTCGACCTGCACTTGCTACAGTATCCAAAGAATTTTACATTGTGATCGACAATCTCAAAATCTTTGACCTCTGTAATGTGTTTCTCCATATCGTCCAGTAGGTCTTCTTCAACCTCTATGACGGCTCCACACCCTATACATATCAGATGATGATGTTGATGGTCACTGGTACCATTATATACATCGTACCTGACCCTCCCATCGTTAAAATCCAATTTATATATTAATCCCAGTTCTTCAAAAATCTGTAATGTTCTATACACAGTTGCTAATCCAATTTCCGGGCATTTCTTTCGTACAAGGTCATATATATCCTCACTGGATAGATGTTTGTCACTATTCTCCATTATCGTATCCAATATAGCTCTCCGTTGTGTAGTTAACTTATAACCTCTTTCCTGCAACTGATATTTTACATCATTCTTCTCTATATTCAAAATATCACCTTCATATTTGAAAAAATACTCATGTTAATAGTTTATTACTTAAGTTTTTTCGTGTCAACCAAAATCAGAAAGATATAAATAAAAAATTCCAACATCTCACAATAAAAGCTAATGTCTTTTTGTATGCCATCTGCTCATTATAATGTTTGAAAAACAGATTGGCAAATTTTATCTAACATATCTCTATTATACCAAAAAATCATGAGAATTTCTCATGATTTTTTGACCAGACCACATGCTTTACAGTTACCCGTACATCCAAAGCAGCTCAAGAGGCTTGCATTGCAGCGTGGGCAACGAAAAGTCTTATCATCCTTTATGACAAAACCACAAACCGGGCACTTTCTCATGATATCACCTCTATATAATTACATGGGAGACAATACCGCCTACAAGAAAAGCTATAACAAGGCTACCCACCCATATAAATATGCCCTCATTTCTACTTCTCTCTTTAAAGATCACCATGGTAGCAGCAATACACGGTACAAACAAAGTAATGGTAATTAAAGCTACAAGTACCTGCTTTGGAGTCATGGGTATGGCATAAAGTCCTGCTGCACCAAAATCTCTCCTGACAAACCCCATTATGAAAGCTGTAGCCGTCTCTTTTGGCAACTGTAGCCAGCCTACAGTTAAAGGTTTTATAAGCTCTATGATATAGTCAAGTATATGGAAGTATTTCAACACGCTAAGGCCAATAGCACCATAAGCAAACAATGGGGTAGCCTCTGTGATAAACGTCTTGGACTTTGCCATTGTCTTCTTTAATACATTTATCGGTTCTGGCATCCTCAGTGTTGGAAGATCTAATAAAAGGTCACTGGATTCGCCCGGCAAGACCTTATTCAAAAGATATCCAACAACTGCAAACACAGCAGATATTACAAAAACATAAACAAAAAAGTAGACAGGACCTACCCTGGATATCATACCAGCTATAACCCCAAGCTGTGCCGAACACGGTATAGCCAATCCAAGAAGCATTGTGGCTATTACCCTCTCTCTTCTGGTACCCAGTATCCTTGTAGTAATGGTAGCCATGGTAACACATCCAAACCCTAGTATCATAGGTATTATAGCCTTACCATTCAACCCTATACCTGTAAGAGCCTTGTCCACCAGGGTGGCAATCCTCGGTAAATATCCAGAATCCTCAAGAATAGATAAAAACAAGTAAAAACCTATAACCAATGGCAGTAAAAGTCCAACCACATAGTTTAGTGTCATGGTCAAGAGGCCAAATTCACCTATTAATACCGTACCTATCAGTGAATCAGGTGATACAAATCTTGAAACTGTATCTATTATAAATGGACTCACTATTCCTCCCATAAAGTAATCTTCAGTTATACCAACAAGTTTTTGAGCTATCCCCACACCTAACAGATAATACATAATACCAAGTACAACGAGAAGTATAGGGATCCCTGTGGCCGGCCTTATCATCCAGCTGCTCAGCCTGCTTACAAAGGTAGCTTTACTTAAATCCTCATATATGACATCCTTTAGCATACTGTTAATATAATTGCGCCTGAGGCTATATATCTTATCCCGCAGTCCCGGAAGTTCATCAATGCCGGCTTCCTCTGCCACATAATGGTCATCTTCCAGAATCATCAGTGCATCTTCTTCGCTAACATAAGGATGTTGTCTCATAAAATCAGATATATACTTATCAATGCCAGGTGTCTTTTTCCCTGTACGGGCATTCTGGAGGTTCTCTGCAACCTCTTGGAGCCCCTTCCCCTTAATCGCAACAGTTGGAATCACTTTTACACCCAGTATCTCAGATAATTTCGCTACATCTATATAAATACCATTGGCTTCTGCCTCATCCATCATATTTAAGGCCACAATTACGGGCTTACCCATGTCAATAATCTGCTGTGTCAGAAACAGGTCTCTCTCCATGTGGAGTGAGTCTACCACGTTAAGTACAATATCCGCATTTAATATTACATCCCGGGCTACACGCTCTTCATCGTTAAAAGAAGAAACTCCGTATACACCCGGCGTATCCAGTACCACATCATCATGATACTTTCCATGATTTATGTCTACTGTCGTACCTGGGAAATTAGACACATCCACATATACTCCGGTCAGGTAATTAAAGAACACAGACTTACCAACATTCGGGTTGCCAGCCAGTACAATTGCCTTTGAGCCTTCGGGGATATCCACTTTGACTCCAATATCACAGCAGCTCATATAAAGCCCCTCCTACTCCACAGGTTTTATCACTATCTTTTCAGCTAACTTCTTACCAACAGCCAGTTCTTGCATTCTGCTTCTTATCACAACTGGTCCATTGGAAATTTTTTCTACGCATTTTATCTTTGAACCTTCACCTATGCCCAATCTCAATGTTTTTATCTTAGCATCACTGTCCATAATATCAACTATCTCAACGGTTTGCCCAACCTTTGCATTGGCCAGAATCATTGTAACATGCCCCCTGTAAATGAATTTCATTCTCGATTTAATATTAACATACATTTAAACTGCTGTCAATGAGTCTCATTCTCAAATATAATAGGGCCATCGTCTCCTCTTCTCACACCGGCCGCCTTCAAGGTATCACGCGGATATACATATATTGACATAATTAATATCCATATATACATAATATACTATATAAAATTAAAAAGGTACTCTAAAAAGAGTACCTAATCTTCATCATCATAGTCTTCAAAATCATCCTCGTCAAACTCATCCTCATCGTCAAACTCTTCATCATATTCCTCATCATCATAATCATAGTCTTCATCATATTCATCCACCAGTTCATTGTATGCCTCAACTACAGTATCAAACTCTTCATCATCTTCTACACCTACAAATACGTCATCACCATTTTCATCCTTTTCCACCCTCAATATATAACCGTCTTCAGAATCCTCTTCTTCCATCGGTCTTACAACTACATAATCTCTGTCGTCTACGGTCAGTGATGCTATTAGCTCGAACTCCTGCTCTTCACCGTTCTCATCGTACAAAACTATGGTCTCGTCTTCCATTGGTTTACACCTCACTCTTATTAGGATATTGTTATTGTATAATACATAGTAATATATGTCAATATTGAAATTTCTATTCAAAATTCTATTTCCTGCTGTCAAGGTAGCTCTGCAATATTATAGATGCAGCAATGCTGTCAATCACTTCTCTCCGCCTTTTTCTGCTCATGTCGGCCTCCAATAATGCCCTCTCAGCAGCAACAGTTGTAAGCCTTTCATCCCATAAGTCAACGTTCAACCCAGTCTCTTTTTTCAATACATCTGCAAACTCCATACTCTTTTCCGACTGAGGTCCAAGACTACCATTCATATTTTTGGGTAGTCCAATGACTATCTTCTCTATACAATATTCCTCAATAATCTTTTTTATAGCATCAATGTCTTTTTTGGTCCACGTTCGTGGAAGTGTCTTTACCGGTTGGGAAAATAACCCCGTGGGATCGCTTACCGCTAAGCCTATAGTCTTATCCCCCAGATCTAAGCCAAGTATCCTCAAAATCACACCACCTTAATGTAAAAATGCGGGCATGCGCCAACACAATAGCTGCACAGGGTACACCTATCCATATCAACCACAACAGCATCACCATCTACCTTCAATGCCCCCTGTACGCACCTATCAATGCAGGCACCACACAAATCACACCACTCCTCTATTACAAGTCTACGCACCCTCCTGTTGAGGCGAGCGGAAATATCTTCGGGCACATCTTCACCATTAATCATGCACACGTCTGCTATAACCTCATCCTCTGACTGCATACCAATGGCGATTGAGCTTATCTCCTTAATGGAGCTTACAAAATCAATAGCTGGCCTGGCCTCACCAATAAGGTGTCCCCCTCCAAGTACCTTCATGGCATAAATGCCCTTGCCCAATCTATGCACCCTTTGGATAGCATGGAGCATGTCATCCCTGCTGCCACCCAGAATGCCTATACCACCCACATTTATTATAGGATGAATTACCTCTATCTCATTCATACCGGCCACAGCTCTGACTGCATCTACTGTATGAGTTGAAATGCCAAATGCCCTGATATAGCCATTTTCCTTCGCCTTTATAAAGTATTCAATAGCCTCGGCATGACCCTTCAATGTGTAAATACTCTCCTGCTCATGAAGCAAAAAAATATCTATATATTCACGTTTCAGTTCCTTTAATGCCCTTATAAGGCTTTTTTCGGCCATATCAGCCGTATACGCATAACACTTCGTAGCTATTACTAAATCATCCGGATAATAGCTGTTTATGAATTCTGCTATCACATCATAGTTATCATATATTTCTGCCGTATCTATAAAGTTAACACCATGATCGAAGGCGCAAGAGAGTACCTTTACAGCCTCATTTTTAGTAATAGAGGTCTGTAAAGGGCTAATAGAAAGGGAACCGAAACATACCTTTGACACACGTATACCCGTGTTGCCCAGTAGATTATATATCATTTAGTCCTTCACCTGAAGATAGTATTTTACAAGCTCCTCTACCAGCTCGTCCCGCTCCAGTTTTTTTATAAGACCTCTTGCATTTTTGTGACTGGTGATATACGTTGGGTCTCCTGAAAGCAGATAACCTACAATCTGGTTTACAGGGTTGTAGCCTTTTTCCTTCAGTGCATCGTATACCTCTCTTAATATTCCCCTGGCCTGGTCCGCTTTCATTTTTTCCATACTATATTTCATGGTATCCTGATTATCCGGCATATATAAGCACCTCCAATCTGCCTTCATTTTATCACATTTTACTATCAAACGACAGGGTTATATCATAAAATTTTACTTTTTAATTGTATTAAAAGTAAAGAGGGTACTCACCCTCTTTACTGCATCTTATCTTCTATATATCTCCGGCACGCCAGGAATGCCTCATCTAACCTTGAACTGTCTTTCCCACCGCCTTGTGCCATGTCTGGCCTACCTCCACCACTTCCATTCAGTATGGCGGAGACCTCTTTTATAATCTCCCCGGCCTTAAGTCCTTTTTCAATAATATCCTGTGTAACACTTGCCACCAGATTTACCTTACCATCCTCTACACCCGCCAACAGTAATACGCCAGATTTTAATTTTGATTTGAGCAGGTCGTTTAAGTCTCTAAGGTCCTTATTCGTATAGGAATTCAGTTTAAGTGTCAGCAGTCTTACACCTTTTACATCAATAGTTCCTTTAAGGTATTCATCGACAGACATGTTCATTATTTTTTGTTTCAAGGTTTCTATCTCTCTATCCTTATCTTTGATAAGGCTTAACATTTCAATTACCCTGTTTTCTAAGTCATTCTCATTTATCTTAAGATAATCTGCAATACTGGATACAAGCTTCTTATATCCGCTCAGATATTCATAAGCCCCCGGTCCGGTACGAGCCTCTATCCTACGCAGTCCTGCACCAACCGCACCCTCAGAAACAATCTTGAACACACCTATCTCTGAAGTATTCTTCAGGTGGGTACCACCACAGAGCTCCATACTGTAGTCCCCAGCCTTTACTATCCTTACCCTGTCACCATATTTTTCTGTGAAAAGTGCCATCGCTCCAATCTTTTGAGCTTCTTCAAGAGTTGTCACACTAATTTCAACTGGAAGGGATTCATAGATCTTTTCATTTACCCTTCTTTCAATTTCATCAAGCTGTTCCTGGGATAGCCCTTGATAATGAGAGAAATCGAACCTTAAATACTCCGGAGTCACAAGAGAACCTGCCTGATGTACGTGTTCACCCAGTATTTCTCTCAATGCCTTGTGTAGCAGGTGTGTTGCAGTGTGATTTCTTGCTGTATTCATTCTAATGCCCTTATCCACCTCAGCATTCACCACATCTCCAACACTGATAATTCCTCGTCTTATTTTACCGATATGGATATGTTTATTTAACACTTTTTTACAGTCAAATACAATAATATTTACATTATTGTTGTAAATTGTGCCCTTGTCACCTACCTGTCCACCGCTTTCAGCATAAAACGGGGTTGTATCTAAGATTATACCTACCTCTTCTCCCTCTGATGCACTGGATACCAGTTCTCTGTCTTTTAATATGGCAAGAACCTTGCTCTTGGACTCCAATCTTTCATATCCTACAAATTCTGTACTGTAGGCCCTTAGTTCCTCCATAAGAGCATCATTAGCCCAAAGTGAGTTGTCCTCTATCTTATTCGCTCTCGCTCTCTCCTTCTGAATACTCATTTCTCTATTAAAGCCTTCCTCATCTACCTCTATACCTTGCTCCTCTAGTATCTCCTTTGTCAGGTCGAGAGGGAAACCGTAAGTATCATAAAGCTTAAAGGCATCCTCTCCTGATAAAACTGCTTTACCTTCTGCCTTCAGCCCATCTATATAAACCTGAAGTTTGCTTATACCCTGGTCTATAGTCTCATTAAACCTCTCCTCTTCAAGCTTAACAACCTCTTTAATATAATCAAGTCTATCTGTAAGTTCTGGATATGCACTTATGTAGGTCCCAGCTACACTATCGACCAGTTTATAAAGGAACGGCTCATTCAATCCAAGCAGTTTGCCATGTCTTGCAGCCCTTCTCAAAATCCTCCTTAACACATAACCTCTACCCTCATTGGATGGTAGTATGCCGTCACCTATCATAAAGGTTATCCCTCTTATATGATCTGTTATTACCCTTATACTGACATCCCTCTTGCGGTCTTCATTATATTTAGTGCCGCTCATCTTTAATACATCATCCATTATCCTTTTTACCACATCCACTTCAAAAATATTGTCCACTCCCTGCATTATTGCAGCCATTCTCTCAAGGCCCATACCTGTGTCTATATTTGGGTTGGCTAATCTGTTATAGTTTCCTGCCTCATCTTTGTCGAACTGTGTAAAGACGAGATTCCAAAATTCCATAAATCTGTCACAGTCACAGCCCGGTGCACAGTCTGGTTTACCACATCCCTTTTCAACCCCTCTATCAAAATACAACTCTGAACATGGGCCACATGGCCCTAATCCTATCTCCCAAAAATTGTCCTCTTTTCCCATCCTTATTATTCTTTCATCAGGTACACCAACGACCTTGTTCCATATTTCAAAGGCCTCATCATCATTTTGATATATTGTAACCCATAGCTTATCTTCAGGAAGTTTGAGCCACTGTGTGGCAAACTCCCATGCCCACGGTATTGCGCTCTCTTTAAAATAATCCCCAAAGGAAAAATTGCCCAGCATTTCAAAAAATGTAGCATGTCTTGCAGTCTTGCCTACCCTTTCGATATCAGGAGTTCTGATACATTTCTGACAGGTGGTCACCCTCTTGCGCGGTGGTACCTCTTTGCCAGTAAAATAAGGTTTTAACGGAGCCATACCTGAATTTATCAGGAGAAGGCTTTTATCATTATGTGGTATTAAAGGAAAACTTTTTAACCTCAGGTGTCCTTTGCTCTCAAAAAAACTCAAAAATTTCTCTCGTATTTCGTCCATTGACATCCATTCCATAATTTAATCCTCCTTTTGCCTTTCGATAATAATAAAAAAACCCTAAAACTTTATCGTTTTAGGGGCGAGGTTTCCCGTGGTACCACCCTATTTGCCATACGGCCTCTCATTGGTTAACGGATATTTCCGGCACCAGTTACTGCAGGTTCTCCGGTGCAGCTCCGAGGTGGCGTTCGATAGGTATGCCAGAAGCTTCCACCAACCGCTTCCTCTCTGAAAGGTCATACACCTATCTACTCTTCCTCTTCATAACTTTTAGTAGTGATTTCAATTATACAAAATATGTTGAAATCTGTCAATGCAAATTTATTTATAAGCTTTTTGCGTTGTGGACAATTTTAGTAAATTATCCTTCCAATAATTGCTAATATATACCATTATTGAATGGATATACATGATTTGGGCATATATCAGGAGTACAGGTGGAATACAAGGGGGCGGTCTATGAAACGGAACTATTTATTAAGCCTAACAAGGTTGCGGATAGTGCTCCAAAGGAACGGAAGTCTACTGCTTATACACCACCAGATACCCACTACTATAAATACGGTCAAAGTCTGTTTAAGCAAGTTACATTTGAAGGCTGCGACCAAGACATACTTGAGATGCTCTGTGAGATATCTCTTGGTAAATACAAAAAGATGGCTTGATATTTAAGTTTTCAGTTAAAGTTCTCCATTCCCATGTTGTCAAGGCACCGTGGAATAAATGGGAGGTGCCTGCATTACAGGAAGGAAACTGTTTATGCCGCTTGCCTTTTTACGGGCAAATTTTAACCTCTTCTCCTGCCTTCCGATGAGGATGTGGTCATGGAGGCATAACCCATTAAGTTTGTTTTATTAAGTTACATTTTCAAAACGGTCTGGCAAAACATACCCCCCCACTTTTAAAATTATTTAGGGTTTCTGAGTAAGGCTGCTTTTGTCTTTTACCGTCCATCTGCCATTCTCTTTTACCAAAACAAAATTGATTTTGGAAATATACTCTCCATACCTCCCCGGCTGAGTCACAATAACAGTTTCCCCTGATTTATTCTTGTATTTATGCTCAGGTATATTAACATGGGTATGCGCGGCAACAATAGCATCGATACCATCCGTACTTTGAGCCAGTTCTTTAATCCTGTTACCAGTATCCTTTGACTTTAGTGATTCTTCACCAGAGTGGACAACGGCAATGACAATGTCTGCCCCGTTGTACCTCAGCAACTCAGGCCATCGCTTGCTATTGACTTCCTGGACGATATCCTTTAATTCCAAAGTCCCTTTGTATTGCAGTAAGTCTTTCAGCTCCCGTGGGCCATTAGATTCACCCACCTCCTTGATAGTGAGGCCCAAGATACCTACTTTTACAATACCTTGTTCCGTTTCGATTTCTTTAATGATATAGGGATTGACATAGTGGGCATGGTAATTCGAGGTCTCATATAGATTAGCTGACAGAACTGGTATACCATAATCGGTAAAATCTAAAACCAGCTCATCTAAAGAATCCTTGTCGTTAGATACAAACTCATGATTTCCCAGCACCACGGCATCATAACCTAGTTTGCCCATTTCACGCACGATGGGCGGTGTCCTTCTCTGGTGGTTTGAGTTAGGACCGGACAACCTGAACCATTGGGTCATCAATACGCTATTAGTAGAGTCGAAAAAATCCCCCGCATCTACCAGAATAAGGTTTTTATCTTTTTTTCTCTCTTCTTGTACGTATTCAACAAGTTTAGTGGGGATCGCACCATGCAAATCAGCAGTTGCTAAAATAGTTAGCTTAACTTCCCTATTTGGAACAAATGTGTTAACTGGCTTTACGATATCAAACTTAGTCAGCACAATTAGAAAAACAATAACCATTGTTAAAATAAGACCCCAGATTTTCCTGTTGCTCATTGATTCATTACTCCTTTCAGATATAGGCCCCCATGAGGTCGTATAATATTAATATTACTTTAATTGTACTACCCTTTTTACTTTGTGTGTATTATACTCCACTGCTGCTCCCTTGTTATACTGACAGACACACTATTTTTGTATCTCCTAATAAGGACAAGCTCTCTATTGAAGAACAGTTAGAAGGTAAAATAGTAAATCAAACTCAGTTTGAAAGGGCTATGGGTGAATTGGGCATCACCATCATAAATGCTAGATCCCCTCAAGCTAAAGGCCGTATCGAAAGGCTGTGGGAAACGTTTCAGGATAGACTAAAAGTGGAACATGCAAATTTATTTATAACTGAGCTAAACGTATCAACACTCTCCTGATCACCGCAGCCAGTGGCACTGATACAAGCATACCTATTATTCCGAAAAACTCCTGACCTAAAAGCAAGAGAAACATAACCATTAATGGATGCAATCCTAAATTTTCACTTAAAATCCTGGGAGCTAAAATGCCGCTTTCTATTTGCTGTACAACCAGATATATAATTAAGGCATAGATAGCCTTCTGAGGCGAGTCTAATAAAGCCATCATGACTGTGGGTATTGCAGCTAATATTGGCCCAAAATAGGGAATAAAATTTAATATACCCGTTAATATGCCCAATATTATAGCTAGTTTAACCCCTATTATAGCAAGTCCCACTGCAGTAAATGTCGCTACAAACAGGTTTATATAGAACTGGCCTCTTATATATCCATTTATAATACCTTCAACGTCTCTCATTATAAATTCCAATGTCTGCCTGTCTTTTTCAGGTATTAAAAGATAAAAGTTTGCATATATTTTCTCACCATCCATAAGTATATAAAAAGAAATTATAGGAGCCAGTATGATATTTAAAAGCGACGAAAATATAGAACCAACCCTATCAGGCAGCCCCTCCAGAAGACTTATAAATGACTCGTTTGCCCTATCATAAAATTCAGAAATTGCCTCATCTACACCAGGTATAGACCTTAACCGTTCCTCTAAAACATTTAATTTTTCTTCTGCACTGTATCTGATGTTGGGTAGTTCACTAATGAATTCGTTAATTTCTGAGGTTATATGCGGTGTTAAAAACAAAAACAACAGCAAGATTACGATCAAAATTGCAAAAAAAATTATAAGTATACTATAGCTGCGTCTCACTCCTTTATTCTCTAGATAATTAATCAAAGGATAAACCAGGTAGGCAATTATTCCACCTATCATAAATGGCATTAAAACATTTAATAAATTGTTTCTGTAAATATATATTAAAATAATTAATAAAATGATTATTAAATATCTTGCTGTTATTTTTATAACATCGTGTTTCACATATATTCTCCTCACCAGGTCGTTTTAAACGTCTTAAATATATCAGAAAAAGGTGCATAAAAAGTATTCTTTTTATGCACCGATAAAAAATTTAATCCATAATATCCACTATTCTGTGATATAACCTCTTGCCTCTCCTCATAAGTCTTTTCTTTTCCCTTTTGCATATCAATGGCATTACCTTTTTAGCAGCTATTGCCCCAACAACCATCCCCAGAAGAAGACCCTTGGCAATCCTCTTCATCTTTTACCCCTCCCTATTTATTATATTTTTTATACCGCCTTTATATACTTCTAACCCATTCCGGGAATGACAAACGATATATCCATCTTTAAACAAAATATCCTCAAAAAGAATTATCTGCATCCCATTACAGACATCCATTAAAAAACCTCTGCTTATTTCAAACCCTATAATGCTCCTGTGTCGCAGGTCGAGGTGTACATCTTCCACCATTCCCACAATCTTATCCTCAGATTTTACCATTCTACCTAAGATATTAATAATAGATTGGGCATCACCATCAGCTCTCAACTCACGCCTTGCTTCATCTTTAATCTCAATTGCATTTTTTGTAAAACTTTTGACATTGTGGATTCCATATATCCAGTTGCCATTAAAAATATTGCCTGTATTAACTACAATATAACGCATGTGCCCCTTATTATCAACCAAAATATCTCTAAGGCTACCTACTATTCTTTTACTCTTTAATGAATATACTTCCTTCTTACAGAGGGCCTTAAAACGCCTCAAGCTAATTTCCCCTTTTATTTTTTATATGAATTATTTTCTCTTCATTTTGCAGAGTTCATACATGAGAAGGGAGATTTTTTATTATTGTACCTCCACCTACCATAATATCACCATCGTAAAAAACAATTGCCTGGCCTGGCGTGATTGCCCTCTGTCTTTTGAAAAATTTTACAATTACATTGCCATCCTCCGAAGGGGAAATTGTGGCGGGACTCTCCTCACTTTTGTAACGTATTTTAGCATTTACTTGAATTTCTTTATCAAGCCTATCAAATGGTATAAAATTAAGGTCATCAGCAATCAGGGTATCACCCATCAGGTCTTCCTTATCGCCTACAATAACAAGATTTTTTTCAGGGTCTATATCTATCACATACAGTGGGCGTCCCACTGCAATGCCCAAACCCTTCCTCTGGCCTATAGTATAATAGGCTATGCCCTTGTGTCTGCCAAGTATATGACCATCCTTATCAACTATGTCCCCTTCAATTAACCTTTGCCCCGCCTCTTTTTCTACAAATCCAGTATAATCATTGTCTTCCACGAAGCATATCTCCTGGCTGTCAGGCTTCTCTGCCACCTGAAGTCCTATGCTTCTTGCAATGTCCCTTATCTCGCTCTTTTCATAGTTACCCAGTGGGAACAGTGTATGTTCCAACTGAAACTGAGTAAGGTTATACAGGACATATGTCTGATCTTTATTTTTATCCTTTGCTTTTCTGACTATATATCTACCAATTGACTCGTCATATTCAAGCTTTGCATAATGCCCTGTAGCCACATAAAAGGCATCCAGCTCAAATGCCTTCTGCATTAATGCATCAAATTTTATATACCTGTTGCAGGCTATGCATGGATTCGGGGTGCGTCCTCTTATATATTCATCCACAAAATAGTCAATAACCTTTCCCTTAAAAATATCCTTAAAATTCAAGACATAGTGCCTTATACCAAGGTTTGATGCGACTCGCCTTGCATCTTCTGCAGCAGAAAGCGAACAGCACCCGCCCTCTCTTTCTACTATCTCTCCCGGCATATCCGGCCATATTTGCATGGTTACACCTATAACTTCATAGCCATGTTTCTTTAAAAGGTAGGCGGCTACAGAACTGTCTACGCCACCGCTCATACCCAGCACAACCCTCTTCTTGTCCATATCTCACCTCGTATTTTTAATTCTTTCTTAGCCTCGTAACTAATTCAGTAAATTTTTCAACCACTTCATCAATCTCATCAATTCTATTATACCGCCCCAGTGAAAACCTTATAGAGGTCTTTGCCTCCTCTTTAGTTTGTCCCATAGCAAGAAGGACATGGGATGGATCTAACGAGCCGGCTGTACAGGCAGATCCACCGGATACATATATGCCTGCCATATCTAAGTTCAAAAGTAAAGTATCACTGCTCACACCATTTACACCAATGTTTATTATGTTGGGCAATCTGCTTTCAGGATGCCCGTTTAACCTGATATCGGGGAGAGATGAAATAATCCTATCTATCAATGTATCCCTCATATTTGAAACCCTTTTATACTCGCCTTCAATTTCTTCTGCCGCAAGCTCAATAGCCTTGCCCATACCTACTATACCGGGCACGTTTTCTGTTCCTGCTCGGCGGTTTCTCTCCTGGCTTCCACCATGAATAAGTGGAAAAATCTTCGTACCCTCCCTTATATACAAAGCGCCAACTCCCTTGGGCCCATAGAACTTATGCGCCGACATGGAGAGAAGGTCTACCATCAATTCTTCCACATCTGTAGGGATGTGGCCAACTGCCTGTACAGCATCTGTGTGGAAGTATATACCATTTTCACGAGCAATCCTGCCTATCTCTTTGATGGGTTCTATAGTTCCAACCTCATTATTGGCATACATTACAGAAATTAAGATTGTGTCCTTGGTTATTGCATTTTTGACATCATCGGGGTTTATCATACCATATTTATCTACCGGTAGGTATGTGACCCTGTAGCCCATCTCTTCAAGAAAATGAGCCGCATTTAACACGGCATGGTGTTCAATGGATGTCGTTATTATATGATTGCCATTTTCTCTTAATGCCAGTGCTGTGCCTTTTATGGCCCAGTTATCGGCTTCACTGCCGCCGCTGGTAAAAAAGATTTCAGATGGCCTGGCCTTGATAGCCCTTGCAGTCCTCTGCCTTGCCTTATCAATTGCATCCCTGGATGAAGCCGAAAAATAATATATGCTGGATGGATTGCCATAATACTCCTCATAATATGGCAACATCTCCTTTAAGACCTCAGGCCTTACCTTAGTTGTTGCAGCATTATCAAGATATATCATGATATAAATACCACCAACCTATATATAAAACATATAGGACTCATCGGGATGTAATCTTCTGTAATCGTCCACCATGTCTTGCAGAGTTATAGAGTCTACCACCTGATTTATGCTGTCTCTTACTTTTTTCCATACTATCCTGGTTGGGCAGTACCCCGATCTGTCGCAGACATTTTCTTCATCATCAATCACGCATTCAACTGGAGCCAGAGGCCCTTCCAGTACACGTATCACCTGACCGACCGTTATCTCTTCTGGAGATCTTGAAAGTACATATCCACCCTGTGCGCCTCTTGTACTGCTTACCAGTCCAGCTTTCCTCAGAGTAGCAATAAGCTGTTCAAGATAATGCTCTGATATATACTGTCTGTCTGCGATTGTTTTAAGCGATAAAGGTCCCTCTCCATAATTTATTGCCAGTTCAAACATAGCCCGAAGGCCATACTGACCTTTTGTCGATAATCTCATGAGAACACCACCTTTAAATACCTACTAATATACTCGGAATTACACATTAAAAATAACATATATATTTGTTATAGTCAACAGTTTGACCTTAAGAATTCAAGCCATTGTTTTATTTTTGCTTCATATCCCTGCTCTGTTGGATTATAATATTTCTTATCCTCAAAACCTCTGGGCAGATACTGTTGTTTTACATAATGGTTTGGGAAATCATGAGCATATTTATACCCCACACCATGGCCTAATTTACCCGCACCATCATAGTGGGCGTCTTTGAGATGGGCAGGTACCTCTCCTCCTGCACTTCTCTTTACATCCTCAAGGGCCATATCAATACCAATAATAGTGGAATTGCTCTTTGGAGCACAGGCCACGTAAAGGGCTGCCTGGGCCAGTATAATCCTTCCTTCAGGCATCCCAATCCTTTCTACAGCCTGTGAAGCCGCAGTTGCTATTATAATAGCCCTCGGGTCTGCATTACCCACATCCTCCGATGCACATATCATTATTCTCCTGGCAATAAATTTTGGGTCTTCTCCTGCTTCTATCATCCTGGCCAACCAGTATAAGACTGCATCGGGGTCAGAACCTCTCATACTCTTAATAAAAGCAGATATTATATCATAATGGTTATCCCCATCCTTATCGTACTTTAATACCTTATGCTGCGCAGAGTCTGCTATGGTGTTTACATCCAAATTTATTACGCCATTGCTATCGGGAGGCGTTGTGAGGTAAGCCAGTTCCAGTGCATTTAGTGCTACTCTGGCATCACCATCTGCTATCTCACAGAGATATTTTATGGCAGCATCATCAATTTTAATTTTTGACCTGCCCAACCCTTTATTTTCATCCTTAATAGCCTTTAATATAATGGCTAAAATATCGTCCCTTGTGAGCTTTTTCAGTTCCACCACGAGAGAGCGCGAAATCAAGGCGCTGTTTACCTCAAAATAGGGATTTTCTGTGGTTGCGCCAATAAGTATTATTGTGCCATCCTCTACAGCAGGTAAAAGAGCATCCTGTTGAGCTTTATTAAAACGATGTATTTCATCAATAAAAACAATGGTCTTTTTGTTATACATTCCCAGCCTATCACTGGCCTCCTGTATAACCCTCTTTATGTCAGCTACTCCAGATGTAACTGCATTTATCCTTTCAAAGTGCGATTTAGTTGTATTGGCTATTATATGGGCAAGACTCGTCTTACCCGTACCAGGAGGGCCATAAAGTATAAGGGATGTGAGCCTATCAGCCTCTATAGCTCTGCGCAGGACTTTCCCTTTTCCAAGTATATGTCCCTGCCCAACAAACTCATCAAGGGTGTCAGGCCGCATCCTCATAGCCAATGGCATCGTAGACCTTGAATTTTTCTGTCTTGAATACTCAAAGAGGTCCATAAGAATATTCCCTCCCTAAATACCAACTAATTCTCGCGATATCTCCTGCACTGCCTTTAAAACTGTCTGTATATCCTCCCTTGTCACATCTTTGTGCGTGACAAACCTCATACCGTAGTCGGGTGACCCGTTAGCTTTAATTCCTCTGTCATACAACATGGAGGCGAACCTGTCACCATTTATACCAAGGCCTTCTATGCTAAAGACTATTATGTTAGTCTGCACAGTTTCCATATTTATGTCTATACCCTTTATATTGGCCAGGCCTTCAGCTAAAACTCTAGCATTTTCATGATCTTCTGCCAATCTGTCTACCATCTCCGTAAGTGCGACAATACCTGCCGCTGCAAGAAAACCAGATTGCCTCAGACCCCCTCCAAGCATTTTACGGTATTTCCTTGCCTTTTTTATAAAATCCTCTGAACCCACCAGTAGAGAGCCAACTGGTGCACAAAGCCCCTTAGAGAGACAAAACTGCACGCTATCCGCATACCTTGCAATCTCTTTTGCAGGCACGCCAAGGTATATGGCTGCATTAAATATCCTTGCACCATCCAGGTGTACTGGTATATTGTGCCTGTGAGCCATTTCATATATATCCCTCATGTGTTCTACTGGTGTCACAGTGCCTCCTGCCCTATTGTGGGTATTTTCAAGGCATATCAGGGCAGTTTTAGGATAGTGAATGTTTTCAGGCCTTATGGCCTTTTCTATATCCTCCACCTGCATTATTCCGTTATGGCCTCTTACGGCCTTTACCTGTACACCAGATAAAAATGCCGTACCTGCAACCTCATGGGTAAATATATGCGCCGTCTCTTCTAATATTATTTCATCGCCACGATTTGTATGTGAAAGAACGGCTGTCTGGTTACCCTGGGTACCGCTGGTAACAAAAAGTGCTGCTTCCTTACCCATTATCTCGGCAGCCATTTCCTCAAGTTTATTTACTGTAGGGTCTTCACCATATACGTCATCGCCTACCTCTGCCCTGTACATAGCGTCCCTCATGGCTTGCGTTGGCTGTGTAACAGTATCGCTTCTGATGTCAATATACCTCATATAAATTCCTCCTCACCTATTATTAAAAGTTAACATCATTTAATTTTTATATCAAGCTCAGAAGGTACAATATTCACCCATGTCTTCCCTGGATTTAATGCTATTTCACTGCCGTTTTCATCATAATACTTCGCCGGAGATGTCTCTCCAGTCCTCATCCACCTGCCCTTAATCTCCTTGCCCCCAGTTACTATTATTGCACTGCCACTGCCAGTCATGGTAATTTCCAGCCTTCCTTCTTTATCAAGCACCCTGTGTTTATGAAACTCTACTATTATGTTATCAGCATAAAGCTGTTTGCCGCTTTCCCTGTCCACATGTTTTTTATCACCTATGTACCTCATATAGTGTCCGGTTTCTTCATCATAAATATACTTTGTATCAAAATCTTTATTGTATGGTATGCCAATAGAGTATACCTCTCTGGTATTGCCGTTATCATTAAAATTAAAGTTATAGATATACCCATCAGACACAGGATTGAATTCTGTAAGCTTGTTTAGGGATATGTAAGTAGCATGAGGGTCTTTCCGTGTCTTATCTTTATAGAATGGCTTATCCATGTGCATTGCGTCAAAATCTCCCAGTTTTAGCCGCTTTATATCTGAGTATGCCTGCGCTGACCCACCCACATGGACAAATTCTGCTCCCCAGCTTTTAGCTATTGCTACAAAATAGGGCCTTGCACTTCTTACCGGTCCTACAATCTCTGGATATGTATTGTTATATAGGGCAAGAAATCTGGTTATACCACCCTCAGCCAGTGCTTCATAAACAATGTCTGCGTCTATAAGACCTGACTGCGGCCTGGCCGCCGGCGTATTCTCAATAATTACAGCAAAAAGCCTATTTCCCGGTGGTGTAGTTGAAATCCCAGTTGTCTTTGATGGATATGTGTTTAAATCCCCCTTGTCATCTGTAGCAGAGATTATATTATCAGACTGCTTATTTTCACTGTCAGGCTGCTTGACATCTGTCCCACTTTTACCACTACAACCAGCCGCTAACACAACAATCAGCATGAGAATAAGGAAAAATCTTTTCATCTAAGACATCGTCCCCCGAATGTGGTTGTTTATTCTAATTATCCCTTTACAAAATATTGTTGTCAATAAAAAAATAGCGCTCTGCGCTATTTGACAACATGCTTTATAATTGGCTTAAACCTGCTGCCCTCTTTGAATCTCGGTTCAAAAAATCTGATAACAACATATGAAATTATTGTAAATGTAAACCCAAAAACAGCACCTATTATCTCATTAGGTTTATCAAACCCAAGGTATGGCGAAATAAAATACCCAACAAAAATTCCTACGAAGAATGCAACCAATGGTATACCATAGAGGATTAATGAGGCACTTAAAAAGCCATTATTCTCCATCTCAACCTCTACCTCATCTCCTTCTTTTGCACCAGCCTCATTGTAGACATCAAGAAAGAAGTCCTCACCCCTGCTCACAGGGCACGCATGGCAACTCCCGCACATTTCACTCCGTACAACCACAATCTTTGCTATGTTACCATTAGTTTTGACTACCCGGGCCCTCTCAAGCATATGCATCACCTCACTTCATAAATTTAAGGACAGTATCGACAAGCTCATCCATCATTTCGTCCTGCTTATCCGTATTTAAAGCGTTTTTTACACAACCCATGGCATGACTTCTTAAAAGTATTGCTCCTACCTTCTCTAAAGCAGACTTTGCTGCTGCAACCTGTATCAGGACATCTACGCAGTACTTGTCGTCTTTAATCATATTCTGTATTCCTTTAATTTGTCCCTCTATCCTGCTAAGCCTTTTTAACAGGTCATCCTTTTTATCTTCATAAGAATAAGTGTTATGACAATGTTCCATCTCTTCCATTTAAGTCACCCCCCATAATACCCCTTACGGGTATCTATGATGATTATATAATTTCTTAACATAAAAGTCAATAAAAAAGCTCCCCACAGTGCCGCTCATTGAGTGGTTGTTGAACCTGCTCTCTCACAGGTGGGTGCCCTCCTGACTGCCGCACATTTCCACTCTAAGGAGGCCTATGTTTGCACAGCCAGAGACCGGGCTCCCTTTATATTGGTGTTGGCCCAATATCTCACTCAACTCCCGCACACTGCAGGGTTACCTTTCATTTATTATGATAACACCTTTTTATTATAATTTCAAGGGAAAAGGTTTCCTACTTACAGGTCTAATTTTATATGAAGTTCTTCCAGCTGCTTTGTATCCACTTCGGAAGGTGCTCCACTTAACAAACATGACGCATTCTGGGTTTTTGGGAATGCAATGACATCCTTTATGCTCTCACTTCCTGTAAGAAGCATAACCATACGGTCAAACCCATAGGCTATACCCCCATGAGGAGGCACACCATATTTGAAAGCCTCAAGGAAAAATCCAAACCTGCTTTGAGCATCTTCATCTGAAAATCCCAGTATGTTAAACATTTTTTTCTGCATCTCTCTGGTATGTATTCTTATGCTTCCACCTCCAAGCTCAGTACCGTTCAAAACCATATCATATGCTTTTGCCCTTACCTTACCTGGTTCGCTATCCAATAGAGGTATATCTTCATCTCTAGGGGATGTAAATGGATGATGTTTTGCAACATATCTATCCTCCTCTTCACTCCACTCCAATAATGGAAAATCTACTACCCAGAGTAGTTCATACTTATCCTTATCGATCATGTTTAATTTGTTACCAAGTTCAAGCCTAACATGGCCCATTGCATCACACGTCTTTTCAAATTCACCCGCAGCAATTAATATAAGGTCACCTGGCTTTGCAGATGTAACCTTCAATATGCCATCAAGCTCTTCATTGGTCAGGTATTTGGTGAGAGATGATTTAATCTCCCCATCATGGGTATACGTCACCCACAACAGGCCTTTGGCTCCATAAGTCTTTGCCACCTCGGACAAACTATCTATTTCTTTTCTCGCGAAAACTGAGCATCCTTTTGCATTAATGGCTTTTATACACCCTCCATTGGCCACTGCTTCTTTAAAAGCATTAAACGACGAATTCTTTAAGACATCAGACAGCTCCAAGAGTTCCATGCCAAACCTTAAATCTGGTTTATCGGAACCATATCTACTCATAGCTTCATAATAGCTCATCCTTTTTAATGGAAGTTTTATTTCTATTCCCATTATCTCTTTAAATACAGTGGCAATAAGTTTCTCATTAATATTAAGCACATCATCCATATCGACAAAAGACATCTCTATATCAATTTGTGTAAACTCAGGTTGCCTATCAGCCCTAAGGTCTTCATCCCTAAAACACCGTACTATCTGGTAATATCTATCAAAACCTGATATCATAAGCAACTGCTTAAAAAGCTGCGGGGATTGTGGCAGAGCATAAAACTTGCCTGGCTGCACACGGCTTGGAACCAGATAGTCCCTTGCACCCTCAGGTGTGCTTTTGGTAAGCATAGGGGTTTCGATCTCTAAAAAGCCATTATCATACAGAAAGTCTCGAACAACCTTGGCTATCCTGTGCCTTGTGATAATGTTCTTTTGCATTACAGGCCTCCTGAGGTCAAGATACCTGTATTTCAACCTGACATTATCTGCAGCTTTTGTGCTGTCATCCACTAAGAACGGTGGTGTCTCTGACCTGCTCAATATCTTAAGTTCTTTAACCTTTACCTCTATCTTGCCTGTAGGTATCTTATCATTCACCGCTTCCGGTGCCCTTTCTACCACAGTACCTGATACAGCTATAACAAACTCGTTCCTCAATTCACCCGCTCTTGAAAAAAGATTTGAATCCCATTCCTCATTGAACACAATCTGGACAATTCCAGTTCTATCTCTCAGGTCAATAAATATGAGACTTCCTAAGTCCCTTCTCCTGTTGACCCACCCCATCAGTGTTACTTCTCTCCCAGAATCTTTTAAATCAAGTTCACCGCACATATCCGTCCTTTTCATCCCGCTCAGAAGCTCACTCATTATACCTTCCCCCTATTATTTCTTTGACTTTTATAAGTCCTTCATTGTCAATATTAATCTCTGTCGTAGTTCCATCTGACATATTTTTAATAACTGCTTTTCCGCTTTTTATTTCATCGTCACCTATTACTATTGCATACCTTGCATTAAGCTTACCGGCATATTTCATCTGCGCTTTAAGGCTTCTACCCATATAATCGGTTTCTGCTGCAATGCCAAGATTTCTTAAAAAATAAAGAATCTTGAGGGCTGTCTTTTTAACTTCATCGCCTACAGGCGCTACATAGACATCAAGAGGTTTAGGTTCGGGTATTTTAATGCCATAAGCATCCAACACACTTAAAAGCCTTTCTATTCCAAGCCCAAATCCTATACCAGGTACATCAGGACCTCCACATTCCTTTACAAGTCCATCATACCTTCCACCTCCACACACCGTACCCTGTGAACCAATGTTTTCTGATATAATCTCAAACGCCGTTTTTGTATAATAATCCAGCCCCCTTACTATTCTCGGATCTATCTCATAACCAATACCAAGTATATCAAGATATTCTTTGAGCTTATTAAAGTGGGCTTTACAATCATCACACAGGTAATCCAGCATGATAGGCGCATTCTTCAGTCTGTCGCTGTCCACCTTGCAGTCTAATACCCTCATAGGGTTTCTTTCATATCTGGACCTGCAATCAGTGCAAAGTTCTTGAAGCTTCGGTTTCAGATATTCCTTTAATGCCGCATTATATGTCCTCCTGCACTCAGGACATCCCACGCTGTTAATATGGAGTTTCAGATCATTTATGCCAAGCCTGCTGAAGAAATTTACAGCCAGTGATATAACCTCTGCATCTATAGCAGGATCACTGCTGCCAAAAGATTCAATGCCAAACTGGTGAAACTCTCTCAATCTGCCTGATTGAGGCCTTTCATACCTGAAGGCAGGTATTATATAGTAAAATTTTGATGGTTGCTGCTCCGCATATATATTATTTTCTATAAATGCTCTTACCACAGGTGCTGTACCTTCAGGTTTTAATGTTATACTTCTGCCGCCTTTATCTATAAAGGTATACATCTCTTTTTCTACAATATCTGTTGTTTCCCCAACGCCTCTTTCAAAAAGTTCCGTGTGCTCAAAGGTTGGTGTCCGTATTTCCTTGTAATTAAAGTCTCTACATATTTCGATAAACTTCTCCTCTACAAACCTCCATCTGTACACGTCTCTGGGCAGTATATCCTTTGTGCCACGAGGAGCTTTGGTAAGCACTACAAACACCTCCTGAATCATATATAAATACCCCCGTCCCTGACTATATGCCAGGGACGGGGGTTACCCGCGGTGCCACCCTGATTGGTTTTACCCATCTCAGTTAAAATAACGCAGACTATGCGTACAGACCTACTAAAAAATTTCAGTCTGTAAACTCCCAGGTGTCCTTCACAGGTTCCCTTTCCCTGAAAGGGCTCTCAGTCATGACCCTTTCTCCCTGTAGGAGGCAATCTGCTACTCTCCTGTTCATCATTTTTATCAATATGAAATTTTAACGGCAACTTGATATATTTGACGTATAATAATTGCCTCTTATGTGGTGAGTTACTATATATGATAATGGATAGGTTAAATAATGTCAATAAAAAAATCATCATTATCCACTATTTCATAAATAGATTCAGTTTTTTTTCTTTGCCTATCGTCGTAGAGGGACCATGGCCTGGCCACACCTCCATCTGGTCTGGGAGTTTTTTAAATACCTCGTCAATTGTTCTTCTAAGGACATAAGGAGATCCTCCTGGAAAATCAGTCCTGCCTACAGAACCAGCAAATAAAGCGTCGCCACATATACACTTGTTGTCAATTATCAGTGAGATACTCCCGGGCGTATGCCCAGGGGTGTGCCTTACAGTAACCATCATATTACCAACACTGATTATGTCGCCATCTTCAACCCATTTGTCACCTTTCATGGAGACACTCTGTCCTGATATCCATGGCGAAAGGTTCATCTCTGGATTTTCCAAGACCTCTTCCTCAAGTCTATGAAGTATGACTTTATCCACACCAGTTTCTGTCCTAATATCATTAAGTGCCCCCCAGTGGTCATAATGGGCGTGAGTCAGTACAATGTATACAATGTTGCTGTCGGTCCTGCCTATCAGATCCAATATCTTTTCCGGCTCATCCCCAGGATCTACGACAATGGCATCTCTCGTCTCTTCATCTCCAATTATATAGCAGTTGGTCATACCAATGCCGACTGCTACTCTTTCAAAAATCATAGCTACAGCCTCCTAAAACTGTTTTTCACTATCCATAAGTATGGTTACAGGCCCATCGTTCTCTATTTTAACAAGCATCATTGCCTGAAATATTCCATTTTCCACTTTTATACCGTATCCCATACACTTTTCTACAAAATACTCATACATTTCCCTTGCCTTATCTGCTCCTGCAGCTCTCATGTAATTGGGACGCCTACCTTTTTTGCAGTCACCATACAGGGTAAACTGTGAAACGATAAGTAGTTCTCCTCTTATATCGAGGAGGGACAGGTTCATCTTACCCTCACTGTCATCAAAAATCCTTAAATTCATTAGTTTGTCTGCAAGATAATCAGCATCATCTTTTGTATCATCAGCTTTTATACCAAGAAGTGCCACAATCCCCGAACCAATGCTGCCCACTATCCTGCCATCAACCTCAACACTACCTGACCTTACCCTTTGCACAACAAGTCTCATCGCCACACCTCTCAAACAGCATTTATCCTGAATACATCCTTTACACCATTTAACCCTTTAAGACGGGTCATTATCTTTTCTAGTTCATCTTTCGTATTTATTTCCAGGGTCATGTTAATCACAGCCCTGTTATCCCTACCTGTCCTGGCGTTTACGGCCTTTACTGGAACTTTATTATCCGAAAGCACTCCGGTAATTTCTGAAAGCAAACCATATCTATCTATAGCATAAACCTGTATGTCAGCCTGATAGGTATCAGTTACTCTGCTACCCCAATCAACTGTTATAAGCTTGCTTTTATCTACACTTGGACCGTTTACATTAGGACAATCAACCCTGTGTACAGACACACCTCTTCCCTTAGTGATATAGCCAATTATCTCATCTCCAGGTACAGGGCTACAGCATTTAGCGATTCTGATAAGAATGTTATCCACACCAGGCACACGTATGCCGTTTTCGGTCTTTTCTCTTCTTTCTTTTTTAGGTCTTGCCTCAGTTCGGCCCTCTTCTACACCACCCCTTGTTAATTCCTTGCGTTCTTTGTATATTTCCCGTATTCGCGGCATTATCTGAGAAGTGGCCAGGCCACCATATCCTATAGCAGCATAAAGGTCATCCACGCTTTTTATTCCTATCCTCTTCGCCACTTCTTCCAATATTTCCTCATTGGAAACATCTTTCAATCTGCGTATCCTGAGAAGCTCATGCTCAATTATATCCTTACCTCTTGCAATATTTTCTTCTCTTCTCTCCTTTTTAAACCACTGCTTTATCTTATTTTTTGCCTGAGAACTTTTTACGATACTCAGCCAGTCACGGCTTGGACCCCTGTCAGGACTTGTCGAGGTAATGATTGTCACTATATCCCCATTATTTAACCTATAATCCAGTGGTACAAGCTTGCCGTTTACCTTTGCCCCGACACACTTATGTCCTATATCAGTATGAATCGTATAAGCAAAATCTATAGGTGTTGAGCCAATTGGCAGGTTTATGACATCACCCTTGGGCGTAAACACATAGACCTCATCAGTAAAAAGGTCTATCTTAAGTGTCTCCATAAACTCCCTGGCATCCTTTAGCTCACCTTGCCACTCCAAAAGTTGCCTTAACCATGCAAGTTTTTCATCGAACTGATCCTCATTCCTTTTACCTTCCTTATATTTCCAGTGGGCTGCTATGCCAAATTCCGCTGTTCTGTGCATCTCCCATGTCCTTATCTGTACCTCAAAAGTTTCTCCGCCCGGACCTATTACTGTTGTATGGAGAGACTGGTACATATTAGGCTTGGGCATAGCAATATAATCTTTAAATCGCCCCGGAATAGGCTTCCACATCGTGTGCACAATACCAAGTACCCCATAGCAGTCTTTAACTGTATCTACTATCACCCTGATAGCAGTAAGGTCAAATATTTGCTCAAAATTCTTACCCTGTTCTTTCATCTTTTTATATATGCTATAAAAATGTTTGGGGCGACCGTCAATGGTAGCTTTGATGCCAACCTCGTCCATTTTTCCCTTAAGTTCTTTAATGATATTTTTTATATATTCTTCTCTCTGTGCCCTTTTTTTTGCAACTTTTTCTACCAGGTCGTAATATCCCTCAGGATCAAGATATCTCAAGGACAAATCCTCTAACTCCCATTGTATTTTGGAAATACCAAGCCTGTGCGCTATTGGGGCATAAATCTCCAGCGTTTCCTGAGCTTTCTCTCTCTGCTTATCCGGAGGCATATATTTAAGCGTCCTCATGTTATGAAGCCTGTCGGCCAGTTTAATAAGTATTACCCTTATATCCTTTGACATGGCCAACAGCATCTTGCGCATGTTTTCTGCCTGTTCCTCAACTCTTGTAGAGCTGTCCCTATTCTCTTTCTTTGTCTGGTCATCCATTTTTGTAGTGTTGCTCAATTTGCCAAGTTTAGTGACACCATCAACAAGGTCTGCTATCTCACTGCCAAACTCATTTTTGAGCTGCTCATAGGTAGTATCCGTATCTTCAATGACATCATGGAGCAGGCCAGCACAAATAGTTGGCGTATCTATTTGCAAATCAGCCAATATTTCAGCCACCGCTGTTGGATGTATTATATATGGTTCACCAGAAAAACGCATCTGACTGGCATGTTTATCTACGGCATAGTTATATGCCTTTTCAATAAGCTCTATATTTGCATTTTTGTTGTACTCCATGACTTTATATAACAGGTCATCTAACATATTTCCACCCTTTTAATAAGATTTATTATTTAGTAATATTAAAACAGACTATGTACATACTATCCTGGACACAATGCCTATGAGCGGAGAGCATCTTAAACCGGATATTCCACTAAACTTTTTACATCATAGTTTTTCAAGCGTTCTCTCCCACCAAGCTCTGTAAGCTCAATGAGAAAAACAAATGCCTCTACTATACCACCTAATGATTCTACCAGATGGGCTGTGGCTGAAACTGTTCCGCCTGTAGCTAAAAGATCATCAACTATTATCACCCTCTGGCCAGGCCTTATTGCGTCCCGATGTATTTCAAGAGCGTCCATGCCATATTCCAGTTGATATTCATATTTCTCCACATCGGCTGGAAGTTTACCTGGTTTACGTACCGGGACAAATCCCGTACCCAGCTCATACGCCATTGCCGAACCCATAATAAACCCCCGTGCCTCAGGGCCAACAACAAGGTCAATATCTCTGCCGTAGAAGTCCTCGCACATTTTTTTTATCACATATCTAAAAGCTTTAGCGTCATTTATCACTGGTGTAATATCTTTAAAGCTTATACCTTCTTTGGGAAAATCTTCTTTAATTCTGATCATGGATTTAATAGTTGTAAGATCCATATTTCAACCTCCCACTAAACATCAATTTTTGTTTTAACTAAACTATTATAATCTATTAATGATAGTATATCAAGAACGTTAATTGATGAACATCAACTTTCATTCGGATGTTCTTTCCCATATGTCTGGTTATTGCTTTCATCTTCGTCCTTTGATACATGTGTATCTCTACCGGTTGCAGCCTCAATCTCTCTTTGTAGTCCCTGAAGCTGAACCCTTAATTCCTCATTCTCTTTCTCAAGGTTCTTAATCCTGTTATTTAAACCCCTTACCTTAATACCATGGCTTACCTGCCCGAATACCCCTACTATCCCTATGGCAACAGCACCTGTGGCAGCAGACAGCAAGATTACCAGTGCCTGCGATATAGTGTAATGCCAGTATAAGAAATTAATATCAACTGGAGCAGCATTAGAGATTGCAAAAATAGATACTAAAATGGCAAATATCAAGACAAGTATTATATAATACTGACCCTTCACGTTTTTATTCCCCCTTCTCCCAATAGAATTCGATACCCCACGTAAAATTCCTCTATCTTGGCCTGTGAAATATTGTGCTGAACAACAACCAGAATCCCAAAATCGCAGTTATAGTAAATGTTAAAAACCCTATAAACGGCATTCCAAAAATATATGGTTTAATGTCTATCTGCATAAACATGGCAGATGATATTGACATAGCAGCCACAAGGACACTTAAAGATAACTTATTGGAAGCGTAATTAATATCATTGCGTATCTTCTGCGTCTCAACGAATTTGATCTTTAAATCCATGTCATTATTTTCCAGTTTTTTTAATATTTTTGAAAGCTGGTTAGGAATCCTAACGGTATTCCATACTGAGTTCTTAACATTATCAAATCCTTCTTTAATCATTGACCGATAATCATAAATATCAGATAAATTTTGGAGCAAAAACTGGGAGGCAGCCTCGGAAAGTTTAAATTCGGGATCCAATTGTCTCCCAACCCCTTCAATGGTTATAAGTGCTTTCACCAAGAGTGTAAAGTCAGCCGGTAAGCGAACATGAAATTTGTATATTATGTTCATAAATCTGTGTAAAATTTCTTCCAATTGCACATTTTCCAGTGGATTTAAATAAAGTTCATTAAACATGGCGCCTAGCTCTCTCGAAAGCCCTATGTAATCGGTATCGCTATCTAAGGCGTGCAGCTCTCCAAGCCCATCTATTACCATATCTACATCCTGACGTATAAAAGACATAAATAATGTTCTTACAAATTTCATAAGATGTCTATCCAGATGACCTACAACCCCGAAATCGATCAAGGCTATCCTTTCATCTGATTGAACAAAAATATTTGAGGGGTGTGGATCTCCGTGAAAATACCCAAAAAGAAATACCTGTTTCATAAATGTAAAGGCGCCCAGCTCAGCTATCTTTCTTATATTATACCCGGCACCCTTTATCTTTTCTATCTCTCTTACTGGTATACCATTAACACGCTCCATCGTAAGAACTTTTTTACTGGTATAATCCCAATATATCCTGGGTATATAGACAGACGGATCATCTTTATAAAGTTCCTTAAATTTTTCTGTATTTCTCCCCTCCTGAAGATAATTCAGTTCTCCCATTATGCTTCTTGATATTTCTTCAATCACCTCGGTATATGAAACAGACCCTTCCTCATCTCTCTTGTCCAGAAACCTTGCAATTTCAAACAGGATGTCTAAATCGCTCTCAATGGTATCTTCAATTCCGGGACGCTGGATTTTTACAATCACCTCACTGCCATTTTTAAGAACAGCACTATATGCCTGTCCTATCGATGCTGAAGCAATTGGTACAGGATCAAACTTCACAAAAACATCTGATAAAGGCTGACCAATCTCATCCTCAAATATCTGGTATGCTTTGGCAGTTTCAAAGGGTTCCACATCATCCTGCAAGTGCGAAAGTTCATATGCTAGCCTTTCTGGTATAATATCTGTTCTCGTACTTAAAATTTGGCCAAACTTAATAAAAGTTGGACCCAGTTCTTGAAAGCACTGTCTTACTCTGTTTTCAAAGGGTATCTTTTCTATCGCTCTATTTCTCGGTAGCATCCTGTAAGTGATACGGTCAGCTATCTCATAAATCCCATATTTGACAAATGTATCTACTATCTTACTTAACCTTAATAAGTTCCTTTTTTTTACATGTATCTTAAATATGTCCATCCTATCACCTATTTTTAAAGGGTGGTATAATACTCATTTACTGTATTATAGCCACCCTTCAAATGCTTTACTCCTTATCAAATTTATTTTCGAGTTCTGCCAATCTTATGTTTAATTCATTAATCTTCGAAAGCAGTTCCTCATACTCATCTCTGGTAATGAGATTTGCTTCCTTCACCATGGCATTGAACTCCTTTTCGAGCTTCTCCTTCAACATGTTCTTCTGCTTATCCGCATTATCCATTAACTTTGATATGAAGTCGCTTTTCTCTTCTTTAGCCAGCTCACCGCGTCTGATGAGTTCCTGAGATATTTCTTCAGCCTTATCCCTGGTCATATATAAAGCCCCCAGCCCCATCAGAATGGCCTCTCTTAACATATTTTACACCCCCATAATTTATGTGGTCCTCAGACCCGATTTCGCAGTAGATTTTACGCTCTTTTCATTTCTCTTCCAAAGGTACCATATTGGTGAAGCAATAAAGATTGAAGAATACGCACCACTGGCAATACCAACAATCAATGGCAATGCGAATTCCTTTATAGAGCTTGGACCTATGAAATAAAGTATTGTAATTGTAAACAGCGTGGTCAGCACTGTATTTATTGACCTTGTCATTGTCTGGCTTATGCTTTTGTTGATAAGCTCCTCTATAGTCATTTTGCTCTTGCTGTTCTTGAGGTTTTCTCTTATCCTGTCAAATATAACTATAGTATCGTTTATAGAATAACCAAGTATCGTCAACATCGCTGCAACAAAAGAACTGTTAATCGGGATCTTAAAAAGGGCATACACGGCATATGTCACAAGCAGGTCATGTATCAATGCAATTATAGCCGCAACGCCAAACTTATATTCAAACCTTATGGCAATATATATGAGCATAGCCACAGAGGTAACGACGACTGCAATCAATGCATTCCTTCGTAATTCGCTCCCAATGGTTGGACCTACCTTATTTATTGAGAGTATAGCATCATTCTTTAGGTCATATTTTTTAAGTATATCATTTATTATACTCTGTCTCTGTTCATCAGGCATATCAACAGTCTTAATTATCACCTCATGCCTATAATCCCCAGCTTGCTGTACAAAACTATCCTTTCCAACATTATACTTGTTTAAAATCTCATAGATATCGCTGTTATTAAATTCTTTGCCTATATTTATCTGGATTATCGTACCTCCGGTAAAGTCAATGCCGAACTGCACTCCATAGACAAATGTGGCAACTATACCAGCCAGTATTACTACTAGAGATATAACAAAAAATATATTTCTCTTGCCGATAAAATCAAACATCCCAAGGCCTCCTTATAGACCGAATAACTTCGGGTTCTTTGTAATATTCATACCAACGACAGTGTTTAATATATATTTCATTAAGACCACTGCGGTCAACATGCTGGCCAGGACACCTATGGAAAGGGTAATAGCAAAACCTTTGATCGACCCTTCCCCAAGGAAGAAAAGGACAGCACAGGCAATGAGTGTCGTAACATTTGAGTCCACAACAGTCACTAAAGCCCTGCTAAACCCCTGGTCTATTGACGCCCTGAGGCTCTTTCCATTTTTTAACTCTTCTTTTATCCTTTCAAAGATAATTACATTGGCATCTACTGCCATACCAATTGAAAGTATAACACCGGCTATACCTGGAAGTGTCATTGTAACCTTGATAGCTGCAAAAACTATAAATGAAATTATAATATAAATCACCAATGCTATGTCTGCTACAAATCCTGGCAATTTATAATATGCAAGCATAAATAGCATGACAAGAAGTACCCCGTATATGCCAGCCTGTATGCTCTTGGTAAGCGCGTCCTGTCCAAGAGTTGGCCCCACTGTTCTTATCTCAATAGGCTTTAGGGGTACAGGCAAAGCACCTGACCTTATCTGAATCGCAAGCTTTGATGCCTCATCAAAATTCTCAAGGCCGGTGATTACTGCTTCGCCACCCGTAATCTTAGACCTAACTACAGGAGCAGATATCACCTTGTCATCAAGGACTATGGAAATCTGTTGATTCAAATATTTTTCTGTGGCATCAGCAAACTTCTTGGCTCCATCCGGGGTCAAACTTAGTGTAACCTGTGGGGTTTCCACTCCCATCTCATCTTTACCAAGTACAGCCCTTGAATCTTTTACATCAGCACCTGTTAAAACTATCTTCCCATCTGGACCAATAAACTGAAGCTGGGCTGTCTGTCCAAGGAAGTTAATAGCACTTTCAGGATCACTTACACCGGGAAGTTCAACCCGTATCCTGTTTGTACCTTCAGGTACAATAATGGGTTCTGTAACACCTAAAGCATTTACCCTGTCATTTATTACGACAATGGCTTTTGATATGTCATCCTGAGTCACATTACCCTGTGCCTCCATGATGGCATAAACACCGCCTTTCAGGTCAAGACCTTGGCGTATACTGTTCTTGATAGGCTCAATCTTAAAGCTTCCTATAGTTATACCCTGCAACATCACAAAGGATACGATAGCTATAATTGCTATAATTATGGCAAATTTTACTGCATTTTTTACCCTCATCTAATTACGACCCCTTTCTCCAAATCATAAGTTCATTATAAGACTTTTGTGTGGGGACGTCAACAAATTAACAGTCAATCCCCTTTCCATAATTATATAGACCGATACTATTTTACAGCAATATTTCTATAACTTCAATAAATATTGCCTATTTTAACCATGGTACATATATTATTTAATGGCAGCAATATGTTCAAAAGCAAGTTTACTATAATTTAAAGCACTATCTCTTATATGCCTTATCTCATCTTCATTAAGCTCCCTTACGATCCTTGCTGGGTTGCCATACACTAAACAGTTTGAAGGAATGCTTTTACGCCCTGCTATTAAAGCGCCGGCACCAATTATGACATTATCTCCTATTGATACATTATCTATAATTATGGCACCCATCCCAACAAGAACATAATCACCTATGGTACATCCGTGAACTACAGCCTTATGTCCAACAGTAACATAATTCCCTATATGTGTTTCGGAGTTTTCGTTTACGTGAATCACACAGCCGTCCTGTATGTTTGTATATTTTCCTATGGTAATCTTGTTGACGTCACCCCTTATTATACTTCCATACCACACACTGGAAAAATCATCTACATGTACATCGCCTATGATAGTAGCACCTTCTAATATATAAGCTTTAGGGCTGATAACAGGTTTTTTGGAATTATACTGCAAAATCATGAAGATTCACCTACCATTTTCTTTAGCTGCATCGCTATTGCGTACTCCAGCCGTTTTTTAGTTATCTCACAACCCAGTCTGTACGTCTTATCAAGCCCGCCGCCAATCTTTATGTTGGATGCATGACAACCGCCGCTGCAGTAAAATTTTGCCCAGCAGTTTCTGCACTCTTCTTTCGTATATATATTGCTGTTTAGAAACGCCTTTCCTATATTTTCATCTTTTATCCCATCAAAAATATTGCCCATAACGTATTCATCCATCCCTACAAACTGATGACAGGGATATATCTTACCTGATGGGTCAACCGCCAGGTATTCAAACCCTGCCCCGCAACCTGTTATCCTTTTGAGTATACATGGACCACCGTTTAGGTCTATATTAAAGTGATAAAAGTTTATAGGTTTCCCCTCTCTTTCCCTTTCTAAACAAAATCTCATAAGTTTCTCATACTCACTAAAGATTGATGGCAGATCATCCTCCGTTAATGCAAATCGTTCATCTTTTGATACTACAGGTTCCAAGGAAATCTCTTTATAACCAAGGTCGGCAATGGCTCTTACATCCTCTGTAAAATCAAGGTTACACCTTGTATATGTGCCCCTTATGTAGTACTCTTTGTCTCCTCTTTTGCTTAATAGTTTATTTATATTTTTTAAAACAATGTCATATGTACCTTCATTGGCGTGATTGTGTCTAAACCTATCGTTGACCTCTTTCCTGCCGTCAAGACTTAAGACCACATTATACATGTTCTCATTTATAAAATCTATTGCCCCATCATCTAATAGGGTTGCATTTGTGGTTATGGTAAAGCTGAATTCTTTATTATGCTCCATGCCCTTCTGTTTCGCATAGTACACCATGTCTTTCACAACATCAAAATTCATCAACGGTTCTCCACCAAAAAAGTCTATCTCCAGCAATTTAGTGTTTCCTGAGTTTTTTATTAGAAAATCTACACACTGTCTCCCTGTTTCCAAACTCATATAGCATCTATCTTGATTATAGCTTCCTGATGACGCAAAGCAGTAGTCACATTTTAAATTGCAGTCATGCGCAGGATGTACGCATAAAGCCTTAACTACTGGTTTATAGCCATTCATACTGTAACCCATACCGGGATCCATTGAGAACAGTTGTCCACCTTCAACAAGCTCATTTACCTCATTTATTGCTTCTGTTATTTCTTCTTCACCGTATTTAAATTTCAAAAGTTCAACTATTTCATCCTCCATATGGTTGGGATAAAGTTCCAATATATCATAGGTCAAATCATCTACAAGGTGAATAGACCCAGAGTTTACATCCAGCACTATATTTAGCCCATCAATTTTGAATCTATGAATCATATATATACCCATCCTCCAGGAAAAAATTTAAAAAGCAGTAGATATTAGATCAACTAATATTTACTGCTTAGCTGCCCATTTTTCAGTTTTTTGGGCATTTTTGATTTGCAACTGTGCAGGAGGTTTTGCATGCAGACTGACACGAGGCATGACATCCCTCACAATCAGATATATTCACTTTATTTTGAGGTACATTTAAAGTCCTAATATGTTTCAAACCAATCCCCTCCTAACGTTTAAATTCTTCATTATTATATCATAAGTTTGCTGATAAGAAAATAAGTTTATAGGTTTACCCCTAAGATACCACCAAGTGTTCCCACAAGTATTCCAACAGCAATGTCTACCAACAAATTTGTATCAGGCTGAAATTCCTTAAGTAATATCATTGAAAATACTAATAAGAGTGCTGTGTATATAAATCCAGCCAGTCCACCGGTTATCCATCCCTTGCTTCTTGTCTGTCTTGCTGACAGAATGCCAGATAAAAATATGGTAGCAGCCGACACAACTCTTGTTACAATCGGCATGGAACTTTCGGAAACTGAAGTGAACCTGAGTAGCATTCCGTAAATTAAAAATATGATTATGGCAATTATATATCCTATAAGCACGCTTTTGATAACACTTCTAAACGAGCTCGCCATTTCTCTGTCCAATACTATCCACCCCCTAAACACTTAATCATATTACAAAATATGATTCAAATAAAAAAATATAACCACAGAAAAAAGACTGCGAAGCAGTCTTTTACTGGTTGTTTCCTTCCTTTTTATCTTCTTTTTCCACTTTGTTCTCTTTTGACGGCGCCTTATTTAGTATACCACCAACAGCCCACTTGGCTATTTTCAGTTTCACCTTGTCTGCACCAACCTCTATAGTTACTGCATCGTCTTTAATGTTGAGTATTTTCCCGTAAATGCCACTTTTGGTTATGATCTCGTCTCCCGGTGTTAGCGAGGCCAACATCTCTTTTTCCTTTTTGTCCCTCTGTTGTTGTGGCAGTATGATAAGGAGATAAAATATACCTACGAAAACCACCAGCTCAATTATCAGGACCATCGTTTGGTTCATAATATCCCTCCCTTCTTTTTTTCTATTTTACAACTCATAACCATATTTTGCAAAGAATTCTTTCCTGAAATCCAGAAGAGAATCGTTTTTTATGGCTTCCCTTATCCTCTCCATTAGCCTTATTAAAAAGTATATATTGTGGTAAGTGGCAAGCCTGGCGGCCAATATCTCGCCTGCTTTAAAAAGATGTCTTATATAAGCCCTCGTATAATTTTTGCACACATAACAGTCACATTCATCATCAAGTGGAGTAAAGTCTTCTGCATACTGTGCATTTCTTATAACAAGTTTGCCATGGCTAGTCATGACGGTACCATTTCGGGCTATCCTTGTGGGCAAAACACAGTCAAACATATCAACGCCTCTTATGCTTCCTTCTATAAGGAGGTCTGGACTGCCAACGCCCATAAGGTATCTAGGTTTGTCCTTGGGCATATACTCCTCCACCAGTTCTATGATGTCCAGCATTATATTTTTTGGCTCACCAACACTCAACCCACCTATTGAGTACCCTGGGAAGTCCATATCTACCATCCTTTTCGCATTTTCTGTCCTTATATCTTCATATATTCCACCCTGGAGTATCCCAAAGAGTGCCTGCTCATCGGGCCTGTTGTGAGCTTTTTTACACCTTTGCGCCCACTTAATTGTCATGTCCGAGGACCTCTTTACATATTCCCATTCTGATGGATACGGAGCACACTCATCGAAACACATTATTATGTCAGCACCTAAAGCATTTTCTATTTCCATGGCTTTCTCCGGTCCAATAAAATGCCTGGACCCATCCAGATGGGATTTAAAATATACCCCCTCTTCATTTATTTCCCTGAGGTCTGACAGGCTGAATACCTGATAACCGCCACTGTCTGTAAGAATCGGCCTGTCCCAATGCATAAAGTTATGTAGTCCGCCGGCTTTTTTTACTATGTTATGGCCTGGCCTTAAGTAAAGGTGATAAGTATTAGACAATATTATCTGCGCACCAATATCCTTGAGCTCTTCAGGAGTCATAGCCTTAACCGTGGCCTGTGTGCCTACAGGCATAAAGATAGGCGTTTCAATAACCCCGTGAGGTGTATAAATTCTACCCAACCTTGCACGGGTATTCTTTTCTTCTTTTATCAACTCATACCTAAACTGTCCCAATATAGTTATTCCTCCTCGTCTAATTCCTTGGTGACTTTTACTTTTTCTATCAAATTATCTTCCATTTTAGCAATTTCAATATTAGCATTGTATATCGTAAGCTTTACCCCTTCTCGCAAGTCTATCTTATGGTCTTGTGCATAGCGTGAAAGAAGCCCGCCAATGGTATTGGCATAATCCTCAGGCAGATTCAACCCAACAATTCTATTTACATCTTTTATAGGTGTACTGGCACTCAAAGTCGTACCCTTTCTTCCTGATATGTCTTCAACAAAAAGATATTTTCTAATAGCAAATACACCTGCTATTGCCAGTATACCCAAAATAAAATCACCCATTCCCTTGCTGCTGATCAGTATTTTTCTGGCAATAGCAAAAAGCAACACTTCAATTATGCTGCCAGGAGTGTGGTTTATTAACATAACCACGAGCTCCACTCCCACAGCCATCAACAGGGCGTGACCTAAAAAGTTGGTTAAGAGGTCATAAGATATAACCTGATTGAAGAAAATAATCTGATAAATGTATTTTGCCAGGTCTGTAAAACTTATTATTATGGCCAAGATTATGAACAAAGCTATAAATATCTCTAAAAGCAGGGTTGAATTTACAAGACTCTTTTTTAGAGATCTTTTATACACTATTCATCCCCCATTCAATTAAATTATAAGCATAGCATCCCCCATGCTCACGGGAAGCAGGAGGAATGCTCATCATGCACTATCACAAGTAATTAATTATAACAAACATAGCGGTCTTTTTCAACCGCCGAAATTGCCTCTAAACAGCCCCGTTTTCATCATGTGGTATTTATGTATTCAAAGTTTCGTATGACTTTTGCACGGGGCTGTATTTTGATAAAAACTATATTTTGTTACCAATCTTATATACCTTATCTTTCCCTTTTCCGGAACCTTTAATGAATGAATCTATCCAAATAACTTTTCCGCTTTTGTAATGCCGGAAATGCCCTCGGACCGTAAACTGACCGCTTGGAGATTTTCGATATCCGGATGCAGCAAAGTGCCTTTTCCCGCTACTGCTTTTCATGAGATAAACTGTGGATGCCGAGCTTCTACTCTTCTTGCTTTGGTTTTTCTGAACATTTTTTCGCAGGCTGTGGACTTCGCTGTTCTCTCGTTCATTCTCTTCCAGGACTTCCGTCTCAGTTTCTTTGCAGTATGCCATAAAAGCCATTGCTGAACAGTAAACGGTGAGTACAGATTGCTTATCTTCACTGCTCAGGTCCGTTCTATCCTTAACCAAATCAAGCAGTCCGTCTGGTCGTATTCTATATTCCATCATTCCAAGACTTAATCCCTTATGACTTACATAGAGCCTTATCTTCGATTCATTCCGGAACCCTTTGATAACATAACCGGACTCGGTGCAATCTATCTTACATGCCGGTAAAACCGGAGGATACCGGCGAACAATGTCCTTGTTCTTGTCTCTCCAGTCAAGGAGAAACTCGGTATCCTTTATGGTTAAAACAATCTTATCCATCTTTCATCCTCCTCGTTAATTATCAGCCTCCTCTACTCTTATCAGCCAGTCAGGTCCGAATGCAATCCGGTATTCATTTCTCATGGCTATAGCTTCCTCTAAAGTATCAAATTCATCAATATCCTCCCATGGATGGCCTTTGTATTTGCCTCTAACTTTATACATTTACACTACCTCCTTGATTAACGTATGGCTTGATAGTGTTCTTCAAAGATTTCATCGATGGCATCAGCCGTATCCCCACATATGCTCCATTGTGCTTTATCGCCGCCCCACCAGAGCTTCACGGCTCTGTCACTGGTGTCAACTTCGATATGAGGTCCTCCGGTTGCTATTGTCACCGCAACACCTCTGTACTCACCATCACCGCCAATATGATATTCGATATCAAGAGCATCTTCAAAGTAGCTGTATAAATCAGTTGCTTCTCCATTATCCAGTTTTTCACGGATTGCTTCGAGTTCTTCCTTCATTTCTTGAAGTTCTTCTTGTTCCGCTTCGGTCAACTGGCCATTATCTTTGTCTTCATAATCTGCTATATCTTGTTCTAACTCTTCGGCTCGTTCTTCCAGCTCATCCCTGCTTTGCGGATTTGCAGATAACTCGTCAAGCTCTTGGGCTATTTTTCTTACCCTTTTCAGGCATTCTTCTTCGTAAAATCTACTATTACTCATCTTTCTACTCCTTTCTGGGCGGTTTCGCCGCCGCCCATCGGCTATTCATGTTTACTTTCTTTCATCCTCTTCAACCTTGATGCCGCAGTACGGGCAATACTTTATAGGAACCAGTTTTCCGTCTATTACCATGTAGGGCATTACATCATGCAGGTTAACTTCCGGCTTTCCGGTTCCCTGTCTGCAAGTGTGGACCAGGTGCTCATGACCAGGTACTTCTTTCAGCAACTATTTCACCTCCCCTGCCATGTAGTCATACAGCTTGGCTTTCAGCTTCATAACGTCGCACTCAAGGTCTTCAATCATTACTTTGTAGGATTCAGCCTGGTTTTTATATCCTGCGGCTTCTCTCTTTGCTGTCATTAACGCTTCATTAAGCTCTTCTATGTTTGTCTTTAACATTGACTCTCTTTTTAAAACTGTTTCATATGCTTCTTTAAGACTACTAAGCTGTTTTGCCATCTCTAATTTTGCATCTTCAGCTTTTTGCACTTCATTGATGTAATACCGAGTCGTACAGCCAAAATCGTTTTCAATATTCTGTTCTGCTATCTCAAAGGCTCCGTCGAATGCTGCTGCCAAGTAGCTATCTGTTCCAAGCTCTGCTACCATCTGTCTGATTTTTTCAAGAGTCTTGCGCTCCATTTCTTTGGTTGCTGTCATTTCAACTACCTCCTACTTACCGTTTGGTAAGTTTTAATTCTTGACTTCATTCTAACTTACCAATATGTAAGTGTCAATCAAATAATTTATTTTTTATAAAATTTTTTATTATCAAGTTTTACATTTATGGCAAAGGAGCAAAAGCCTCTGAGAGCTTCCCAGTTGCTTTATAAGCCTTGATAATGCAAGCCTATAGTTTTATATTCAAAACGTCTGAAAGCTTCTGAAAATCGAAAATCCCGTAAGCCTTGTAAATAGTGGATTTTTTGGCAAAAAAATAAAGCCCCCTCAAGGATTTTCTCCAAGAGAGGGCTTAACTTGTTACTTGCTCTTTTGTTCTTTGACGGCCTGTTCAATTTTTGCAGTGAGCCAGGTGTCGAGGTCTCCGTATAACGACTCAAGCAATTCTTTGGTTTTCTGCGATAACAGTTTAACAGCCATTTCTTTTGCTGTGTTAAACGCTGTCTTTTGTGCTTCTGCATCAAAGGTTCCTGCTTTCTTAAGGCTGTCAACATAGGTCTGCGCTGTGTAGGTTACTGCTGTATAAACGGCATCGGCGGCCTCGTAGAGAGCCTGTTGCAGGGTATCGTTGTCTATGGTGGCAATTGCTTCATTTGTTTTAGTCTTAAAGTATTTCACGAGGAAGGTAACTAAAACCGGTATGGCCGGAATGATTACTACCTGAATTAAAGTCGTAAGTATTTCGTTCACAATTCACTCCTCCTTTTTTATACGAGCGAAACATCACTGATGTTCACCCAGCTAACTATTTCTTTGAGCAACACTTTTCCGTCACCGAGTTGCTGCACCGTATATGTGTTATTTTTTACCCAGTCAGGGATTGCCTGGCCCGTACTATACTTGGCAGCACTGCTTTTAATCTTAACCTTGCTACCGACTGTTATGGATGCAGAAGCTGATTCTACACTGACCGTTGTTCCTCCCTGGGTGGTAATAAAGGTATCGAAGCCATCAGCCTTAAGCTTTGCAGCCATGTTGTCAGCATTTTCTTTCTTGGAATATGCTCCTACCTGAACTTTATACAGGTTTCCTACCTGCACAAGCATGGTATCATATCCCTTAGCCTTAATAGCCTCCAGTGTCTTTTCGGCATTGGCTTTAACCCCGTAGGCACCAACCTGCACCCTGTAAAGAACGGTCCCTGATGCTGAATTGCCTTGATTTCCTGTGGAGGATTCGCTGCCTTTCAATGCCGCTATGATAGCATCAAATTGAAATTCGGAGCCTGGGCAATTTGGCTTTGTGACCGGATTTATTTGATAGTGCCCGACAATATGTTCACGGTCAAGCGGTATTTCAACGCCGTAAATGCGTTTTACCTCGCTTCGGATAAATTTAATCAGTTCAATTGTAGCAGCAAGCTGTGCATCCGTGAGCTTACCCTTTGTCTTGGCCCATATCCCTTCATGTTCGATGCTCACGGTATAATAATTGGCATTGGTCTTACGCTCTCTAACGGCTGCAAGGGTACTTTTCCCGTAGTACACACTCGAACTTGCGTCTGTGCTGGTTCCGTTGCACCATGCTCCATCCGTGAGTGGAACAAGCTGTGATACTCTTCCATCCTGAGCGACTACGAAATGAGCCGATGCTTGAGCTTGCGGGTTGCAGAGCCAGCTTACTGCGCCTTCATAACTTCCTTCGGTAATGTGGCACACAATCATGTCAGGCTTCCAGCCTTTACGACCATCGTATTTGTTTGGTGACGGCCTCTGGGTTATGTTCATGTCTATCTCCCCTTTCAAACTTGACTATTTTGATTTCCGATGTCCTCGTCTGGGATGTATTTATCACCGTATAATTTCTTAAGCTTGATTTGGTTTTCCATCTTCGCCTTGTTATAATAAAAACCCGTAGCTGTTGCCATCTCTGCGGCTGCTGCGGGGATTAAATAACTTAGCGGAGTGAGGTCCATTGTTCTCCATATCATGATGCAAGCGAAAATGAGAACGAATAGGTTTACAATGGACACGCCAATGAATATTTTCTTTGAAAACTCAGGAGGATTTCTTTTCTTGCCTCGCATATAATCACCCCCAATCACAGGAAATTGTCAACCCCTTGCTCATTAAGGAAATCTTTCTGTTCATGCTTAACAGCTCGTGCATACTCCAGAGCCTTTTCCATCTCTCCGTTGCATTTACTGTCAAGCCGTTTTATGGATTGAGCCGTAGCTTCACCGAGTGCTATTGCTGCTCCAACACCTTTGATAAGCAAGAGCTCGTTTTTTTTTCTTGCTTCCTCCTGTTTGTCTCTTTTGGCATCACGCCTTGTAATTGATTTTTGAATTGCCCAGAAGCACAGTCCTGTAACAGCGGACGGTATCCCCATCAGGGCGAGAAGTGATAAAAAATCAATTGCCAAATGCTTCACTCCTTTCTGCTTTTTGATAGATTTCATTGAGCTTTCTTCGTAAACCATAACTATTGCAATGTTGCAGCATCCCTTTGTAAGATGCTGCGCTTCTCATAAACTCTTCTTTCGTCAGTCTTCCGGATTTTAATTCTTCGCACATGTGCTTAACCTTTCTAATGATGCGCCTCGCCGTTTGTTTCTTGAGCTTACGATGTGTAGCCCATATTTTGTAACCAACAAAGTCAATTCCAAGTGTAATCGGACGTATAGCTGTCTTACTGTTGAGGTCAAGGTGAAGCTCTTCGTCAAGGAATCTCTGAATCTCGTGCTTAACTTGATTCAGGAACTTCTTATCATTGGACAATATAATAACATCATCCATGTAACGAATGTAGTAATGGAGCTTCAACTCGTGCTTTGCATATTGGTCAAGCTCGTTGAGGTATATGTTTGCAAATAACTGGGATGTTAGGTTGCCTATAGGCATACCTACATCCGATAGCCACATATCCTCTGTACATTCTTCCGGATTCATTCCGGAGGGAAGACCGAATTTCGTATTCTCGCAGTTTATGACTTTCCAAAGAAGATTGAGAAGCCTTTCATCGGTTATTCGCCGTTTTAGGATTTCAAACAAAATTGCGTGGTCAACGCGGTAAAAATATTTGCTTATATCAAGCTTAAGATAATACCATTTCCCCTCCTTTCTGCTTACCTGGCGTAGCCAGTATTGCAATCTGTCGGCGGCTTTGTGGGTTCCTTTCCCGATTCTGCATGCATAGCTGTCTTCAATGAACAGTTTGTCGTAAACCGGATTCAAGCATCGATAAATTGCCCATTGGACCACCCTGTCTTTAAACTGCAATGCCATGACAAGCCGAAGTTTCGGCTCGGTAACATAAAAAGGCCGGTATGGGCCGACTTCGTAAGTTCCCCACAAAAGCTCGTTCTGAGTGATAATGAGGTTCGACTCAAGGTTTGCTGTATAAGCCAGCACATCATCCCGGTACCTTTTGCCCTTCCGAGCTTCCAGGTATGAATTATAGAGGTTTTCGTAATCGCAGATATCATCAAAGACATCTGTAATCATGGTCATTCCTTCACAATTATCTTTGATTTCCTTCATGCGTCCTCCTTGTATTTGCGCCGTGCGTGACGTTTCCGCCTCGCTTCAATAATGAGCGTTTTCACGGCAATATAATCTTTTCCCCATGTCGTTCAGAGCAAAGGGAGGGAAGCAAGCCCCTTTGAGCCTGTACACTGTGCGCATTCCCGTAAGATATACGCCCATTATCGCTCCGATACAGGCGCAGAGCGGAGCGGAACCCGATGCTCGCGCTGACGCCCGAACGCGGATTGCCCAAGCTCGTGCAGAAGACTCCCGCGTTGGACGTGTTGTTCCAGTTGCCACCGCGAATCGGGAACCGCTATAGGCTTGCTCCCCATAATCGTACTATTTGAGGGATTTCATATATCCTCCAATAATACGACCGATTTCATCAAGCAACCTGCTCCAATACTCATACTTTTTAAAAGGCAGAGGTGGAGCAAAGTTTTTATCGTAGTAGTCTTTATCCTGTGCTAACCGGATAAAATGTCTTAAAACCTCCAGTTCTATGTCAAGCTCTTGTAACGTCGTCTTCTTGTAATACTTTTTCTCTACTTCAATAGACAGGCGATACATCCTGAGCATAGATGTCCGGATTTCATCCGCAGTTTGCCGTTCTCTCCTTGGAAAATGAGCCACTGCTCGTTTCCCGTACTTTATCATGTCGGCTATTTTCTCTTTGAGAACGAATGCTTTCTTATCCGGTTTTTGCTCTGGATTATTCTGAAATTGATTTATTTCCGTCAATTATTCTCCTTTCTTTAGAAATAGTAAAGCGGCCTATCGGCCGCATTCAGTTTAACAGTATACAGTTTACAGTTCTCCATAGTAAGCGGAGCGGAACCCGACGCCCGCGCCGACGCCCGAACGCGGATTGCCCAAGCCCGTGCAGCAGACTCCCGCGTAGGACGTGTAGCCCCAGCTGCCACCGCGAAAGGGGAACCGCTCTGCTACTCCATTGTTAGCATAAAAGTAATCGTTGCCGTATGTTTCATCAACAACAGCCCCATCAGGGAATAAACCAAGCTCTTTAAGAATCTGCGGGCATGTAACGCCAGATGCAAGGGTCATATCTTTAAAAAGACAACCTCTTGATGAATCAAGCTGAGAGGTAATTGATGTGCAAAGAGTCCATTTACTTGAAACATAATCGAGCTTAAGCGTACCGGCTGTACCTGGCGCAACAAGCGAACCATCCTGCAAAATAGCTTTCCAGTGAGTGGAGCTCTCTCCCATATCAGAAGTCGCATTCATACAGTCAGCATAAGGAATGATTTGAATTTCTCCCATAACCAGCCGCATTCCTGCACACCATTCCCAAACGTTTCCATTCAGGTCTGCAATGCCATCCGGCAGCCAGTTGTGATTCCATGTTGCCGGTCCCGAACCCGTAGCTGTCCTTCCAGTCTTTCCGGCTCCACTGTCAAAGTAAGTCTCCACACCTTTTTCATGAGGATACCCATGGTCAGAACCATAGTTGTTATTTCCTCGTGGCATTGTTCCGTTCTTTTTACTCCAAAGAGCAATTGCTCCCCACAGAGAAAACGGCATAAGTCCCCAGGAGCTTCCTTTCTGTCTGCATGCTGCAAGTGCAGCATCCCAGGTTATAGAGGTCTTCGGGTCCTGCATAGGCAGTGAATACGCTCTGTTGTTTACAATGATGTTTTGATATTTGCTGACTCCTACTTTTGCCTTTTCTGTACTATTCAGTACAAATGCAGGATGCACTGTTGATGTAGCACCTGAATATAGTTCAGAAGTTAACATTTTAGGAAGAACAACAAGCACTGAGGGCATCCCAACGTCGTCGAGTTTTACCGTATTTTTCCCTCCAGAAAGAGATTCAACCGCCAATTTAAAATCATCAAAGTTTGCCATTCTTTACACCTCCAAATCCCATAATGTTAGAGTACATTTATCAATATCAAAGGGAACCGGTTCAAGTCTCGTAGCAGGTTCTCCTTCTTCCGGATTTTCAACCGGAGTTTCAATATAAGTCCGTGCCGGTATGTCTATTTCAGCCACGTATCTGAGTCCCGCTGCCGTACCGCAAACCAGGCATCCCATACTGTCGGCACAGATGTCGATATGATTTGTGTCGTCTCTTTCATACTTTGAAAGATTAAGCATAATCTCATCTCTGAAACTGATAATATTTCCAGTAACCGAATACTCAATTTTCGGCCCTTCGTTTTTATTAACAACGTTCATCGTCTATTTTCCTCCATTCTTCTTAATTCTTTGTAGGCTTCTGCTGTTCTTGCAGCAATGCATTCAACATGCTCACGGTCAGCAGCATTTTTGGGATTTGCTCCGAAAGAGCGAGCCACGTATGCTTCGGCTTGTTTTCGTTCTTCGGACTTTATGATTATGTTTGCCATATTCTTCGTTCACTCCTTTCTCGCAGTTTATACAAATCTGTCTTCCTTCTGGGATTATTTCACCGCAGCAAACACATCTGTCTGTATCGGTGTAACAGAAAGACATGATTAAATACCTCCCTGGATATAGCAATTGACTACAACCCTGGACGCAGCTCCTGTAAATGCTATTTTGAATCCGTTAAGCAGCTTTTCAGTGATTTCTATGCTTCCAACTCCGCCATTTTCATAGCTGACTATTTCCGCATAGACAGTATAGTCTTGAGTGTTCCTACTCGTAGCAAGGGATACGGTTTGAATACTGTTGTTGAACGGATATTTCTGTGTATTTGTGAGTTCCACTGTCTTTTTCTCTCCAGTCAACCCATCCGTCTTGTCTTTGAGAAGTCTCGCCATTCGTATAGCCTCAAGAGCCATCGCATCTCCGGCAAAAACACCTTCTTCAATGTTGTTAAACCGGTCCTGGTCTTGAGGAGTCCCCTGTTGAATCACCTGCTGGGTTGCAGGGTCAACAACATGGTTCAACCAAAATGTCCTGCCGTATGCCATTTTTTACACCTCCTGTATCGGTAGATTAAATTTAATTAAAATGCTTTGTACTCCTGTTCTTGATATACTCACCTCCTGCTCACCTGCTAATGTTCCTGCGTCATCATAAATTCTTATGCGTGTCACCGTGTTAGCCACGGCTGGAACGTTAGGAATATTAGCAAGAATGATGATACTGTTTCCGCTGATTTGAGCACTGTTTACCTCTGCATCGTACCAGACACCTGAAACCTGATACTGAAATTTTTGAAGAGAGTTGAGCCATCTTTCCCTTTGTTTTGCAAGAAACTCGTTTGTCCAAAAACCCATGTGAATCACCTCCTTTATTCACCGCAGTATGCAGTTCCACAATATGTCGGCTGGAAGAAGTATTCTAATACACCTCCGTCAACATCAACTTGCTTTTCTATATTTGTGCCAACAGTAGATAAATACGGATAGGTTCCACAAACCTCATCACCACAATTCATTGGCTGATAGAGAAAGTTTTCTATTGCTCCATCAACATCAATATCCTTTGTGAGAATTACTCCAATTGTAGCGATGTCTGGATAGGTTCCACATTCAGTTGGCTCGTAGATAAAATCTGCTATAGAACTGCCAACAGATACGTCTTTTTCAAGGATAGCACCAAGAGTAGCAACGTTCGGATAAGTCCCGCAAAAAATCGTTCCGCAAAACGGAACGTTTGTGATGAATGAAGCTATATTCTTTCCAACCTGGACTTCCGCTTTTATTTGGTACATGTATCGTATTCCGACACCACCAGGTTTTATAGCAGGAACTTCACCCAGGACAATAGGTTCTCCTCCAGGACCAATCGTCGGCATTGTCAGGATGATGGTTGCAGGTTGAGAAGGTTCTTCTGAGTAATAGATATCATCTACTCCCCAGACATTCTTCATGGCCTCCATGATGTCATAGTAGGTTCCATTGGTAACATTTCTGAAAGCCTTATATTTCAGGAACCTCCTGTACCGTTCATCATCAATAACTGGATAGTAAATTTCTTTTCCTGACAACAAACCTGCTTCTTTACGGCTCAAAACAACTATATCACCTACACCATCTAATTGTTTCCCTACGGCTTTGTCTAATGTCCTTTCAGTTCGTAACTGGTTGAACATGTCAAGGACTTCTTGAAGCTGATGATCCAGTGCATTTGCTAAAACTTCTATATTGTGCTTATTTCTGAACTGTTCCGGAAAGTCAGCTAAAAGGCTATCAAGGCGTTCCATTCAGGACCACCTCTATTCTGTCTTTGTCTATAACCGCCTTTTGTCTGCTCGTAATATCAACGTTTTCCAGGTCGTAAGCCGTTGGTGTTTCTTCCGCATCTGTTGTTGCAAACGCTTGAATTTTAACGTATCCAACGCCACTTACATTGGTATAGATACCAGCGTAAAATCTCTGCGTAAAAATGCTTTCTCCTGCTTTCAAGCTTTTTACATCGCTTAGAATTGAGTTTCTCGTAAGCTCTGCGTAATTTGGCGGCATCGGCTGTGCGGAATTCATTGTAAGTGTCACTTTAAGCCAAACATAGACATACTGAGGACGGTTAAACCTTATTGTTATGGGTTCTCCGGAAACACCGGTTACTATAACCTCCTCTGAACCAAATGTTCCAATTCCCCCTGCCTTTTTTGCAAGAATTTGAGCTGCTATTTCCGTACTGTCTCCGCCATCGACAACTATCTCAATACTATGTGGCGGCCTTCCTTCTTCGTCCACAGTATCTCCGTCGTTCTCATACCCCTTTGCGCTTTCGACACCTTCTACGTTCTCAAGAATCGCACCAACGATACTATCGAGCATTGTATTAGACCTGAGAGCGATTTTCTGGATATATGATTGTCTCGCTTCAACATCTGTCTCTGCAAGTCGTCCGTAGACTGCATATCCTACGTTTCTACAGCTCCGAAAGCCAATCGGTCCCGTAACTATTTTGTTAATAGAACCTTCTGGCAGAACAAATTTACCGTATTCCTCGCTTAAAAAGCTTATGAGAGAATAAACGCTCTTCGTTGTCAGATTTTCAGATAATATCAGCGAGCTGCTCCTGAGCTTGTTGGTATCTTCCAGCATTAAAACTCCATTTTGTACCGTAGCTGTAAAGAGAGGGTCAGTAATGGCTTGTGCTAAACCTTCCAGAATTGAGGATTCTGTCGGGTTTGTTCCACTTGTGTAGGTGTAAATCGTTCCGTCTATTGCGATGGTATAAGTCGAAGAAGCTTGAACCTGTAATACTCTGATAGAAACTTTGTTAAAAGCCCTACGTGTTATGACTGATGATTCCTGAGCGCATAGGAAATTGACAACAGGTAAAGTATCAGATGCAATCATACATGTAGTCGGTATAGGTGTTTCATCGTCGCCCTCACAAAGGATAGTATAAGATGTCTTAGTTGCCCTGGCTCTTTTTGAACCTCCAAACTGCATTGCATTGTCAAGGTTTATGCCTTCTGCTGTCGATGGATACTGAGAGTAATATACGTCCTGTCCAACTTCCCACAAAGTCGCAATCTTATCAGCAAAGCTTGTAACGAATACATTTAACAATGATTGAGGATTAACCGTTGGGTCAAATCCCCAGCCTTCTTTAAGCTCTTCGTATATTTCAGACATAATAGTATCAAGCCTTTTCAATACAAAACCATCTGGAGTGACTCCGTAATCAGGCATTAACCGTCACCTCCTCACTTATATATTCACTGCCTGCTTTTGCCTCAAATGAAATAGTTAAAGTTCTCTCAGCCTTGTTTGCAGTAATAGTAAGCGATGTAACTTCTGTTACCTCATCAACGCTGAGTATCTGCTCTCTAATGAGCTGTTCGGTCCGGAAGTCATTTCCTCCTTTTACAAGCACCTCATCAAAGTAAGGGATCCCGAGCTCTTCGTTAAACTCCCATTCTCCGGCAAACCATTGCAGCCGTATCTTAACTGCTTGGCTTACGCTGTCTGTAATGGAAATATCGCCGCTACTGGATACTGCAAGGTCTCCTGTAGCATCAAGCAACAAATCTTTCAATTATCATCCCTCCTTTACTGTGGTGCTGAGGTCTGGCTTCCAGGTTCCGATGATGTATGAGTATGATTCTTCAATGAGATATTTCCTGCTGTTACATCTCCGGAAAGCACTGAGAGCCCTTGTGAGGCCGTTATTTTTCCTGTGGTAGTTGTTATATTACCCTCCACTGTTAAATCGCCCCTGATGGCTATTCCGCTTTGAGAAAGGGTTATTTTGCTATCCCCTTTCTTAATCACTATTGCATCATTGTCGATTGCTTCCTTAACCGCAGCATTTGGCTTTGCAAAAAGCCCTGGTATTGCTACTGCATTGGTAAGGTCATGCCTCAATTCTGCCTGCGTCTCACCGCCGTATCTCCAGTAATCAAGGGCCTGCTCGCAGATTATAAGCAGACATCCGTCGCCCTCTTTTATCGGGAATGCAATAGTAGCATCCTGTCCGCCTCCCTGTATCAGCACCACTGGAACACCGGATATGACCGGATAGTTAAAAACCCTGCCATCCGGAGACCTAAACTGTCCTTTCGGTAGGACAACAGCCGTGCATGTGGCAGAGTCAAAACTTTTAATTTCTCCTGGCATCGCAGTATGAACGCCAGAAAGGAATTCTTCAATAGTCCTTCCTATTTGTTCTGTAAATTCTTGCAGCAATTACTTCACCTCCAGCAATTCGGCTGTGCAAGTCCATTCGCCTTCGATGTTGTCTCCGTCTATAGTCAGTTTTGAAACTCGGAAATTCCCAGTTGCAATCTTGCTTTCCAATCTCACATAATCATTGACGTTGATAGCTGCGTTCATGAAGTATCGTACTTCCCATCCTGTCTGAGCGGTCTGCATTGTATTATTTCTGTTGCCTTCGTTTGGTGTCTGAGATGCCTTAGTAATTCTTTTAGGTATTCCGATTAATCCTGTTTCTGCACTGAGAAGAAAAGCTCTCGTACTGATAGGTTCATTAGGCATCTTAACTTGCAGGACCCCGTTCTGCAATGACCATGCAAGCCCGCTCGAAGCACAGGCTTTTTTCAAAGCTCCTTTTGCGGCACCTACATAGCTGAACCCATTTTGAAGGTCAACAAACTTTGCTTTGGGAGAAAATACGACAGGCACTCCCATTTGTCCGGCAGTATCTTCAATAATTTTCTTGCTGTTGATAACACCGGCATACGAAACCGAGATGTAGGTATCACGTAAAGCTACTCGGCTATCCACAGCCTCAATTTCTGTCATAGTGTCCGGACCGTCTTGAGTAGTAACAACATTGGTGATATTCCCAACAAAAGCAAGGGGCATTATCGTCCCATAGCCTGCCTTAAGCACTACTTCACAGTCCTTGAGATTTAATGTGGCAAGCTGTGCTGGAGATAAGTTCCAAAGCGTAATCTTTCCTGTGTTTGCACTCTCCAAATCTGACTTCTCTATAGAAAAACTGATATGAAGGGCTGTTTTATGCGGAAAGTCGGTGGAGCCAACTTCAAAGCCTGGCCTTCCAGGTACTCCAGCCGAAAACCTATATTGCCTATCAAAGTTATTCATGCTCCACCTCCTATTCCTTTAGGTCCTCGTAGGGTATAAACACAAAAACGGCCTTCCCGTTAATGAAGTCGTTTCTCCCAACCTTTTCAAGGTCTGTTATTACTCCAAAAACTCCGGAAGGCAGGTCTCTGTTTTCATAAAAGAATGTCAGCGGCGAGTTGGGCACAATCTTTGTCATCGCCACGATAGGGGTTTCCTCCAGGTCGTAAATTCCAAAGGACCAGTATCCGAATGTGTCGTTATAGGTAAACCGGAGCAAATACTCTTTTCCTCCAAGAACAACCCTGGAGAAACTATCATTGAGGTCCGGAGGCGTAATGTATTGCATCATCAAAAACACCCCCTCTAACCAAACAGCTTAGCTGAATCAGCTAAACCATATAGAATCGATGCGGCTTTTTTCGAGTCTTTTTTTTGTTCGGACTTGTTTGTGGAATTTGTAGCATTCTTAGAGCTGATTGTCCCTGCATTGGCTCCGGTAGCCCCGCTTTTCCCGTAGGAAGCCTGGATTGCTACCGTTTTGGCTTCCGTAACTCTTATCTGCTTGAGCTTAATCGGTATCTCGCAGGCGTATCCTGTCTCGGCAGTTTTTGGTATCGTGATGCTGACTATACCCATGTTCTTCCATGTACCTTCACTCGTTGTGAAAGTAACCGGTTGCTTATTGAAATACAGCCTTTTCAATTCTTCTGTAACGGCCTTTACACGGTTTCTGTTTTTGCCGAATCTTTTTGCCCATGTAACGGGAGTATCGGTAAGGAAGATGGTTAAATCAATCAGCAACGGCTTCAAGATGATTGTATCCTCAACAGAATACCCCTTCTCTGTCGGATATTCTGGGATGTCTGCTTCATAGGTTGTTGTCTGGTTTATGAGCACATCAAATTCAATCCCATTGATGCTTGCTGGTCTTGTGGCTCTCATCTTCCTCACCTCCCATATGCCAATCCACGGGCCATATAGCTTGTTGCGTCATAGGCAGATTTGCTCATAGCCTTAGCACCAGCTTTTTGAGCAGAGACATCGCCGCCGTTGAAATTGTTTGTAATGTTTACATTCTGATTGACATTGCTGGTTCTGTTCCCTCCACCGGCTGCTGCACCAGCAGTAGAAGCAGATACCGTCGCTTTCATGTCTCCTCCTCCGAAGAACTTGCCTATTGCATCGCCTATCCCTCCGAAGAAGTCTTTCACCGCCTGTATCTTTTGCTTGATTGCGTCTACAAATCCCGTAACCTTCGCAACGATTGCGTCAATCTTTTCTCCAAACCAGTTGTAAATGGTATCCCAGATATACACGAAGAAAGCCTGTATGCTGTTCCATACTCCTTCAAAGATGGTCTTTATTCCATTCCAGGCTTTTTCCCAGTCTCCGGTAAATACACCTGCGATGAATTCTGCTATACCTCTTATTACCGTAAGAAAACTCATAACCAGGCTGCTTAAGAAGTTCCACAATATTTCAAACTGGGCTGTAATCTGGTCGCCCCACTGGTTCCAGAAATCTTGCAGTGCTCCAAATACTGCTATGGCAATAGCCTTCAACGCTTCCCATAATGCACCCAGGGTTGATTTAATAGCATCCCATACTGCAAGCAGGGTAGATTTTATTTCATCGCCGTTTTGTGCCCAGAAATCTTTCAACCCTCCCCATATCGTTGAGGCTATTTGTTTAATGAAATCCCAGGCAGCAAGCAAGAATGACTTGATGCTTTCCCATGCTGCGATGATGGTTTGCCTTACTTTTTCTGTGTCTACTCCGGCTTTTTCGAGAAGCTTCCCTATAACACTGTCATTGCCCTTCATGAAATTTATGAAGTCGTCGATAATGAGGAACACTGCTACAATGACTGCTACTATAGCAAGCATCTTGAAGTTGATTCCCGTTAATAGTTTCCCGAACGTTTGCAGGAATGCAAGGATTTTCTGTGCATTGAGTGCTACAAATATCGCTGCCGCCGTTACTGCTACCAGCTTGAGCAGATTATCAAACCCTCCTACACGGTCAGCAAGTCTTTCAACGAATGTCGTTGCCTTTTTCAGAACCTCCATTATCTGTGTGAAAGAACGGACCATGAATCTTCCGATTGTTTGACTTAATCCAAGGGAACTGTTCATGCTGTCAACCCAAAGCCCCCACTGGTTCCGAATGTTCAGAAGAGCATCCGAAATGCTGAAATCCAGTGTTTCAAATCCGGCGTTTATTTCGTCCGCATTGGATATAAAGGCTTTTTTCAAGTCTGCTACAGTGAAGGTTCCTTTGCTTGCCATATCAGCAAGTTTTTCCTTTGCTACACCGAGACTTTTTGATATCAGGTTTATGGCCTCCGGAGCTCTTTCGTATAGCCGGTTGAGCGTTTCCGAATCCACTATCCCTTTTGCGAACGATTTATTAAGTGCCTCCTGCAATGACTTGACTTCTTCGTTGCTTTTACCGGCAGTCTTAAAGAGTTTTGTTGTCAGTGTAGCAAACTCTGTAGCTTCCTCAACCGACCCAAATAGTGAACGGTCACTTTGTATAAGGGTGCTTACCACGTTTGCCATATCTGCGTAGGAGGACCTTGTATCGTTCGCCGCCTTAAGAATTTTCTGCTGTATCTCTTCCTGGTTTCCAAGCTGCTTCGTAGCATTCCGTATCTGGTCGTTAATACCATTGAACTCTTCGGCAATGGCGTTAAGTTGAACAAGTGAAAACCCTATTCCGATGGCTCCAAGCAGTTTGGTAGCCATATCTTTAAGCCCTTTGATGCTGTTTTCTGCGGCGTTTTCGGTTTTCTTGTCAACTTCATATCCGAAAAGAATAGCAATATCTCTTATAACCATAGGCTACCTCCCTTCTCTCAATTCCATCGTCTTCCCGTATTCTATGTCCAAATCCATCCTGTGCAGTGCGTAGAGCTTCAATGCCTCATCCAGCGTATAGCATGTTTCAAGTTCATACTTTGATGCCAGCCTTGCTTTTATGAGGGTATACATCCTCAGTTCAAGCTCAGTAAACTGGCTTACATCAAGCTTTCCATATTTGCTTATTTCATCTGTTTCATAAATTTCTCGACGACCGCACCAGATTGGCCGCCGAGCTTCCTGAAAAAACCTGCAAAGTTGACTCTGATAACCTCAAATGCAAGGATGAACATATTCTGCACTTCACCGCAGAAAAGTTCATTCGCCAGGTCCTCGGTGAGTCTTTGCGGTTCTTCTCCGTCTTCAAGCTCTACGGTAATGTTCTTTCCGGTTATGAGAAGTTTCTTCATTAAGCTTTCAACTTTATCCCCTGAAATAGAGTTGAAAGCCCCTGCAATCGCAGGGGCTGCATCTTCAACATCTATATCAAGGAGGCTGGTTTCTGAACCGTCCGGCTTCTTTACTCCCAAGAAGGGAGCAAGGCTTCCGAGCAGCGGTATGGCAAGAGCCGCAAGCTCGCCACTAAGATTGCTGGCCTTAAATGCAGGGAACGGAAAGATGTAAAACACATTCCCGCCTATCGTCACCTGTTTTGGTTCAAACTGTTTCATCGTTTAACCTCCTTTATCCTTCTTTCAGCTCTCCTGCGCCAGTTTCTATGGTCCACTCACGGTTATTTGTGTCCTTCCCATATACCCTGCTGGCAGGCTTTGTTACCCATGCTTCATCGCACGAGAAAAGCGTACCGCCTTTCAGGTCCTTTATAAGGACAGGGAAGGTTCCGTTTCCAGTCTTTTTGTCCAGGGTATATTTATCCTGGAGAAACTTATTGGTAGGAGAGGTCTGTAGCACAACAACTTTTATACTGTACTGGTCGTTAGGGTCAATTGCCCTGGCAATTTCTCCGTCGCATCCGGTCTTAGACATTACTCCGTCGCCCTTTGCTTCGATGGTAACAAAGCTGTCATCGGCGTACCCTGATACGGAGTGATTCCCAAAGGCAATCATTACCTGTCTGCTGCTATAAGTCTTTACAGTCCCCATTGTTCACACCTCCTTAGTAAACGAGAGAACCTTGGATATTTGCTACATGTATAGCTCCGGCCAGTCGTGCCGTGAACTTGCACCTGCTTAATATCCTCGAAGCTTTGTCTGTGTCGCTTATATTTGCTGCATTTGGAACAGTAACTGTATAACCTACAATTACATTTCCGTCTTCATCAAACTCATCTTCGGCAATGCCGCCGTTGGCCTGACCCTGCTTGAGCGATGCAAGCATCTGGTTCTGAACAAGTGAGATTCCGGCATTGGTATACGGGATTTTCGGATTGAGCACGAGCAGGTTGAAAACCCTCAACTGCATATCGTTCTTTAACCAGTCCCTGAACCTGATTACATCAATCCACTCACCTGCACACGTCTGACCGAGCTGTGTTACATTCCTTCCGGCGTAGGTCACGTAGTAATTAATTTTCTGTGCCTTAAGTTCGTTCATTTCAGTACCGCTGAGCGTGGACGGCGAGATTGTCGCCAACGTCTTCAAAGCCCAGGTTTCGGAACCTGCATCATAAGCAAGACATTTTGCAAGCCATGCCACATGAGCATATTTGTTGCTTTCCGGCGTGGATGTTGCGCCCGTAGATGTTTTGCCATAGATTCCAAAACTGCGGTACAGCGTCAAATCTACAGGATTGATGGTTGCCATCGTGGTGTATGCAAACAGCTTTTCGTTTGCTTCGACCCATGTTGCTATTGCCTGGAAGTCAGTTTCTGCTATACCGGCAGGAGCGACTGCATACCATCCAGGGTAATTAAGTGCCCTGTCAAGAGTTGTCGTTACCGGCTCCAGCGTTTCTCCGACTTTTTTCTGGACAGCAATATAGATTTTTGCAGGCTGTGGGCTTTGTGAGAATGCCGCAACTGCTGCCAAGCCGATTGGGTCTGCACTTTCTCCAGATGCTACCCATCCAGCGTCCGTAACCTCTTTAAGAGAAGTATACACTCCGACATCCGGTGGCGGTTCATATCCAGGAGCCGAAGTATTAGCTGGTCCAGGCCCCACAATGAGCATTGTATCGAAGCTTGCGCTATCTACGACAGGTGTGCGTACATCAATCTGCACATTTACTATGTCGCTAAGATTGCTCATATCATATATCCTCCTTTTCGATGATTACTTTTTCAAAGTATCCGGTTTCTTTGTTGAGGAGCACCTCTGTTCCTCCTCCACTTGGTGTTTGAGTCCATTCACCTTCCTCGGGTATGATTCCAGCATATCCCTTTGCTACTTGCATAAAATCTACATTCAGTTCCAGCATTGCTCTGTACTGATACATGGTATCGTTAAGCAATGCAGTGACATCTTGGACAGGTCCGTTTGGAGTTATAGCAATGTCGAGGCTTTCACAAAGGTCTGTTACATACTGAGAATTGATATATCTCAAAAAATCCATCAAATCATTTACTGCCGTGTTTTCCGTTGCCCCAACTTCCCCTGGTTCCATTTCCACCGGAGCTCCTTTAGTATAGAGGTTAATCTCAAGCGTCACTCTGGATGGATAATAGCCAGTAGGAACGCCGTTTATATCTTCCGCGATAGGAAATGTTGTCAACGATAATGAGCCCGTTTTAAGCGTTATTAGGGGCAATGTAGGCTTAACCATATGCTGCTCTGCCCATACTACCGTTGCCCCTTCAAAATACTGCTTTACTATCTCATACAGGTTATCCCTCAGCGTCCTTAGATTCATGAGCTACCACCATCCTGGGATGGAGGTTCTACGGCATTATCCGGTTCTGCTTCTGATACCTGCACAAACTGTGAACGGTAATGCTTTAACGGCGTATGATCCCAGAGAACGGACATCTCGCACTCATACCACTTCCCTTCAAAGAAAAGTCTGTCAGCTTGAACTCCGGTCTTCTGATTTGCTGTGGCAAACGGAAAATCGCCGAAACATTTTATCCTTTTAACGGAACGAGAACCTTCCGGAATAACCTCCAGCTCGTCGTTGCTTAAAGGCTGAACATTGAGCATTACCGGTATATCCTCATATCCCGTGGTGACATATCCTTTTCTGCCAACCTTTTGCGCTTGGTATCTTCGCATTGTGTACTGTTTCTTCCAGATGTTCATTTCCTACCTCCTTTCTCAACGATTATATAGTTTACAGATTTCCTCATGAGGCCGGTATCAATAAGAGGCTTGTCGGATTTCTTTCGTCTGATGGTAGACGGAGCATTTGGCTCAAATTCGCCATCAACGATTTTCTCCTGCACAAGCCCCTTAGAGAATACCCCGATTTGCTTAAGTATTTCTTCTGCCGTTTCACCTTTTGTCAGCCTTTGCAATTGCGCCTTGCAGAAGGAATTTATTTTGTCTGCGTTTTCGTCAACACTCTTTCTCAAAAACGGCCTCGATGGTGCATTGATAGTTCCCAGCTCATTCCACATGGCAATGTCAAGCATGTCAACTCCATCCTCAGTTATCACATCACCCTGCTGGTATCCTATCCTTACCTGTAACTTTTTGAGTTTTTCTATTTCAGCTTTGAATTTCTTCCCCTCAGCCGTCCAGCGGTCTTTTGCTTTTCCTGCCATGCTATGCCTCACCTGCCGAGACTATAGGTATTATCCTTGCCCTGCGCAATGAAAGATATTGCAGACCGTATGTTGTGAGTGTCAACTCCGCATCGTTGAGAAGGTTTGTTCCCTGGTTGACCGTATACCCAATCGAGGTTTCACCCTCCGAGTATGAGCCAACTCGAAGGGTGTCCCCGATGGTTCCGTTTGTGTTGTCGCCATAGCCTGCCATTTTCAGCTTATGTGCCGTTAATAAGGCAAGGGCTTGGTTGTAGGTATCCCCAAACCGTTTTGCGCTTACAAAAGGCGTAAAGAGTTCAATCCATTGAGTGATAACTTCATCGCTTATTGAGGAAAACTCCGGTGCCAAAAGCCTCAAGACTTCAATAGGGGTCATTTGTCACCCCTCCTTACGCCTTCTTCTGAGTCGTATTCCCCTCGGCTGCCTTTGCTTTCGCTGCATCTGCTGCTTTAGCTTTGGCTTCTTCCGCTTTAGCTTTTGCCTCTGCTTCTGCTTTCAGTTTTGCTTCGGCCTCTGCTCTCGCTTTAGCTTCTTCCGCTTCTTTAGCAGCAGCTTCTTCATCGAAAAGAGCAATATCCCCGCGCTTTTCCAAAAACTTAAGCACGGGGTTGCCGACGAAATCTTTGGGTACTATTTCAGTTGCTCCAGGCAAAACAGACAGCTCTCCGATGTTGATTATCTTAACTGAATTGTTCGTAACCTTCATGCGTCATTCTCCTTTCTTATATTCCCAGTGCAATCAACAGGGACAGAGGATAGTAGATAATCGCTCCGGCTGTTCTTGCTTCGCAGGGAACGATAACCTCAAGCCCTTGCGGCTGTAAAGGATACTGATAGAAGGGCAGTGGATTCTCGATAGTAATTTTCCTCGGGTCCTTCTTGAACAGCAATGCAACTGCCTGCGGTGCGTATGGGTTAGTATCGGTTGCATCAGACTGCAATTCGGCAGCAGGAACGATTTCTTTCAGGTATGGAGCGTTTTCAAGAACAAACCTCTTGATGGTGTAACCGGTATTGTCTATCTGCCTGGTTGAAATGTCAATGTACACGTCAGCAGGGAGAACCAATGTATCCGGCCTTTCTACGTTCTTGGTGTTCTTGGCTACCTGAGCCTGCATTCCGTTTATATCGGCGAGAATCTGAGCAGCAGTCTTGTTCTTCCACAGAGTGGAGCTTCCTTCTCCGTTTGCCGGAATGGTGTAGAACGGGATGTTGTTTCCGGCAGACAGGACGCCGATTAAGCCCGTTTCTTCGTCCCCTGCCCACGCAATCTTATTGTTCAGATAGTCAATCTGGTAACGTGTAGCTTCTGCTTTTCTTACGTCGAGGGATTTCCCCGCCATACGGCTTGCTCTCATCTCCTGTACGGAATATCCGTAGCTTGCTCCGATTGACTTAATAATAGCTGTAGTCGGTTTTCCTTTTGCGTCAGCTCTCGGTAAGTCGGTGGCATAGTTGCTGATAATCTTAGCCATACCGGTTTTATCGTAGCTGTAGTAAGTTACCGTCTCAGCTCCAGGATTAACTTCACTGGAAATTGGGAAAATCGAAAGTGCGGTGAACTCCGGATATTCTACGTCGTAAGACTGGCTCTTGATATAGTCAAGCTCACGAGCGAAGAATACGGACGCATCCTCGGCACTGTCAAATCTCATTCCCTGAACCCCGACAAGGGCAGCAGGAATAGTGGAGCTCATAAGAGCTTCATAGTCTGCTACAGAGTAACCTGTAGATGGCATTTGTGCGTTATAGCTCATATTGTTCGTCCTCCTCCTTCTTAGGCTTGAGCCTGGTTGAACAGCTCAACAGGAGCTATATCACCAGAGCCCTTGGTGCCTATAAATCTTCCTTTGACTTCAATGGTGTCGACACTCGATGTAGTAGTAAACAATCCTGCATCAGCTCCGTTGATAATCAGATAGAGTTTTCCACCATATGCAGGGGTATCTCCAGCTTTGATTCTTGCCCACGCTTTTCCATAACGGAGAATACCTACACTCTGGTTGGGCAGGATGTTTACGTCTCCTTCGATAGTCTGCTGGTTGCTGAACCCAGTCATGACTATGCCCTCGAATACTGCTGCTGTATCTGTGCTTATCGGTTTTCTTACACCGACTCCAGCGGTATCCCCCTGCACGACTCCCATTCCATATTTAAGGGAGTCAGCAGCAGCTTCATTGTTGACACGGGTGTCAATGGAATATGGCGCAATGTCTAAAAGACCACCGGCCACACCTTTTGGAGTTGCAAACCCATAACTTGTTTGTGCGCTCATTACCTATTACCTCCATTCTGTTTTCTTTCAATCATCCTGGCTCTTGCCTTCTCTGCGGCAGACATTCCGATTTCATTTCTATTCGGTCTTGCGCTATCAGCATTGAACATCTGAGAACGCTGATAATTGGTATCCTTTCTGGCATTGAGGGTTTCCTTTGCCAGGTCAAAGGCTGCGTTGATATATGCCTTTCCTTTTCCGTCGAGCCTCATTTGAGGATTAACCGCTTTGATGATGGCCTTCTTTGCATCAATGATTGGCATGTTCTCTATTCCATCGATGTTCAAGCGGTCTCCGATACGGACAAGTTCCAGTCTTGTTCTGAACAGTGCATCAGCGGCATCCATATTGAGAGAGCAGGATTGGTCTTCGGAGCTGTCCTTCTTTCCTTCTTCCGCATCCTCATCTTTGTTGCAGTCTGCTGCCTGTGCAGCCTCTCCAAAGTCTTTTTCGGCCTTGAGAGCCTCGATGATTTCAAGCAGTGTTTCGATGTCCTCATCCTGCTGGGCAATAATACCCATTGCCGCTTCCGGAGTAGCAGGGTCTCCTTCCTGGTCTCTCCTGTCACGTCTGTCCTTAACCATCTGAATGGTTTCATCTGTGGACATGGTTTTCTCGGCAGATGTTGCCGGAGCTGCGGCAGGTTCTGCATCGCTGTCTTTTGCAGGTGTTGCTTGGGATGCAGTCCCTTCATTACCTGCTTTAGCAGCATTTCTCGCTGCCCTTCTGGCCTTGAAAGCTTCAACTGCGGCAGCGAAATCTTCTGGAGTCATAGAGCCTCCGTCCTTTCTTTTTGTTTTTGTACTCATGGATTTACCTCCTTTAAGAATTGATTTAGTTTCTTGCCCGTCAATATTCAGGCGAGCTTTCTCTCCTGCTCGGGCATTTGCTACAAGTGCAAGATGGTTGATTTCGATGTCTTTTTGGATGGCATCATAAGGTTGACCGTTCCAGACACCAGGCGTTTCATCAAGAGTCAGGTTGTATCCGAGAGATAGTTCTCTAAGCCCACTCTCTTTCATCCTGTCTGTATCGTGAATGACTATTTTCACTCTTACGTTGTCTCCGTCCTGGTATCCCTTGGATAGCATTGTGCCGATGATTTCCTTATCAACATTGTTTTTATCTACGACACCTGCGTCGTGAGTTATGATGATAGGCTTGCCCTCGTAACTATCCAGGCTTTTCTGAGCAAATACATGCTCCGGTAATCTTAGCTCCCTTCTGATTGTTCCATCCGGATTTGTGTACTCAAATATCCCACACGATGTAACAATCGGGTGGTCAATGAGATACCCTTCTTCTGTGAAATACGTTTCGTCAAGCTTGATGCTGTCGAGTCTAAGTACCCTTCTTAATTGGGGGACTTTCACTATTCCTCACCCCCAGTTTCCTCTTCGCCTGTGCTTAATGCTTCTGTGAGTTCGAGCGTTAGTTTCTGGATATGCTCAAGCTCATCAAGCCTCAGTTCGTCAAACAGAGCAGCGGCACCGCCTTCGATTGCTTTTGTCGCTTCAATGTCTTCGGTATATTTGATGATTGCCTCTGCCTCTGCTATCAACTGTCTGCACAAGGCTGCTATCGCTATTGCCGACATGTCTCAATCTCCTTTCTTCCAAGATTCTCGTTTTGCAAGTCATTTCTTCACACACAGCACCTCCTATCCTTTTGCAATCGGAACATTGATTGTATCTATATCAAAGACCGGCAGCGCAACACATCTGCACTGATAATCTTCGCCTGGATGTGCTCTTCTGCCGGTCTTGGTATCAACCACCGGAGGGTCATCCCACCGAAACCTTTTGCCATTCAGCTCCCTATGCCGTTCTCTCACTCGGCTGTCACCGGAAGTGCTCCATGTATACTCATTTACTCCTGCATCGGTCTGCTGTGCTTTTGCCAACTGCCCGTGAAGCTTGGCCGTCTGGTCACGAGCTATAAGCCTTGCATGACGTTTTTCTATTCCGTAGGTACGTTGTATCTCCTTAACTATAGAATTCGTTGTCTTTCCGGCTTTAAATCCTTCCTGGACGATTTCTTTCATTCTGCCAAGGGAGTCTTTCGGTATCGTCTTGATGAGATTGACGTTATCCTCAACCCATACATTGAGAGCTTCACGGTAAAACTCGCCCATATAGTAGTCATCCATGATGTCAATTCCGAGAGTTTGTTTGACCACCTTTTTCCATTCTTTGATTGTCAGTTTCCTCGTAAGATGAGCAAGGGCTTCGAGCTTCCTGCGCAATCCGAAGGATTCGGTCTTTTGCTCAAGCTGTTTATGCATAGCATCGAACGCATCTTTTACAACGAGTCCCAGGTCCCTGATGTCGTCTTTGCGTACATTGCCTTTTTCCTGCATCAACGCATCTTTAATCATAGGCAGATATTCCTTGAGGACATCTTTCACAAGCTTCATATAAGCGTCTGTGACCCTCTGGTACTCTCTTTCTATGCTTTCGGGATAATAAGTATGGACTTTGCTTTTAAGCTTCTGGTTGCCTCGAAATTTTGGCTTTACTGCTGCCTGAACCGCCTGCTTCATTGCTATGTCATTCATTTTGTTACACCTTCCCCAACAAGAAAAGTGACCGTTAGTTAACGGTCACTTTTCTATCAGATAAATCTTTTTAATCAGCTTCTTCGTCGTCTTCGTCCCAACAATCCTCTTTAGAAAGGAACAAGTCTTTATCTGGTTTGGTTAATTTGAACTCGCTCATGTTGTATTGTCCGTTTAATTCAGGATGTTTCCTAATCCATACATCATAAATAGCTTTGGGTGCCTTAAATCTATTGTAGGCACTGGACCCTATGCTTTCAGCAAATTGCTTGAGTATGTGCAGAAACCTGTAATAGTTTAACGATGTGTACGGTCTGTTTAAAATATCTTCATTAGGGTATCGGAAATAATGGTCATTCTGTACCCATCCGCACAATTCGCACACTTCGTGCCCCTGTTCGGTTTGTTGTAGAAACATTTTCTGCGCGCCGCATAAATCGCAACATGTCCTCATGATTTTCGAATTACTCATACCCAATCAACTCCATTTCAACATATACTCCAAAATCATCACCAACACCATGTTTTTTAGGAAATGTTGCCGTGCTAAATGTAATTCCTTTGTTTATTTCTCTCCACGTTGTTCCTCCTATCCCAGGTGAGCCTTCTTTTCTCCAGTCTGATTTAGGGTCAATATCTCTTCCTGTTTGCCACCTTGGAAGTTCTATTGGTTTAGTGTTTGGTATGATATCAACCTTTGTTATTTTCATTTTAGCGTTTGGAGGAATTACGATTTCGCCCTCTGAGATGTTGGTTGTCATATAAACAGGTATATCTTTTGGCACTTTTATTTTTACTGCAACATCCCTATTCTCAAAAAAACTATGAACACCAGGTGCTGTTGATTGTAGTGCATTATTGACTATGGTCTTTCCTTGTAATGATAATGCTGCCTTCTTTGAACTTTCGCTTAAAATATTGATATTGGCTCCGGTGTAAGGATTTACTGCGTATTCTTCTTCTGAGCCAATTAAAGATGATATATAACCCTTACCAACCATCCTATATAGGTCAGTATCTTTCCCTAATGGCTTCGCTAATGTTGATATTTGATTCACCACTGCCTTCTCTTCATTTGTAAGCTCAATTCCCTGCCTAATTTTAGCATTTATAGCTTGAGCGTTTACGCTAATAGAGGTGGCAGCGTCAGCAGTAAATGCAGCATCAATCATTCTTTCCTGTTCGCTATATTCTTTAGTGGCTTCCTTTGCTTTTTGGACAAATTCGCTCGTGGTCATTTGATTTGGCCCAAACTTTTCTTTGGCAATCTCATCAGTATTTTTGTCCTCAACATATTCTTTCATCATTTTATCATATAACTCTTGCTGTTTATACTTTTTCTTCAAAGCTTTTTTGTCCTTGTCTGTTATTTCTGGCTTGTCAACATCATACATTTTCCTTGGTGTCTTCGATGCCGTGTTGTTTGTATTTTGAGACTGTTTAGGTTTATGTTCTTTCCCTACCAGGTTGGGAGGCCCTCCTTTAATAGTCCCCTCCTCTCCTATAAGAACATGAGTTCCTTTCATGGTTATCCATTTCTCCTCTTCATCAAAAGCCATCTTGCTTTTTCTCATTTCCTTTAACAGCATTTCCAACGACCCTATGAACGGTGGGAACAAATGAAATTCAGGCAACTCATCAAGTTTGCAGAACCTTGCATCCTCCATTTCCTTACCGTCACATTTCGGGATTCCGTCATAGTCCGTACATAAGAAAATGAACGGCACTCCGTATCTTTCCGGTAAACCGTTCATCACTCCGACAGGTATCATTTCATTTGCTTTTATCCCAAACTCTTCGCTCAGCTCCCTCCTTGCTGCCTGTTCCGGCGTTTCGCCATCTTCAATGCCACCCCCCGGACCACACCATCCGGTTCCGTCCCTTCTTCTGCCAATGAGTATCTCGCCATCTTTCACTACCAGGGTTGCAGCAGAAGTACACGCCGATTCATCCATATTGGGCTGTTCCACATTTTCCACAAACATATCTGTCGGGACATAAAGTGGCCCTTTTTCTCCTTCGGCTCCAAACTGTTCTTGAACATTACCCGCCAATCCCCAGTCTTCATCTTCAATGTCTTGTTCGTCAAGCAAGTCTTCAACGTTAAATTCTTCAGTCTTAGCAAGTCCTGCCCTTACCTCTGATGGGTCAAGTGCTCCCATGTCAACGTATAGTTGTGCTGTTTGGGCTTTGGTGTAACTGGTCTGAGCTTTTGTGCTTTCTACTGTAGCCTGCTCAGAGTCGCTCATGCTCCATAATGGCGAGAACTTTAGCTTGTAGTCAGGTATTTCAGGTATTTTGCCGCCTGCAAGTCCAGCTTTGAGAATAACATCAATCAATGTCTTTAGGTTACCCCTGAGCATTAGCTTCTGTATCCTCTCGACGTAGTTGTAGTAGTTTTCCAGGTCACTCTCGCCTGTGCTGTTCTGTCCAGCAGGGGAACGTCCGAACAAGATTGTCTGTGGTATGCTGGTAAGTGCCGAAAGCATGTTGCAGGTTGAGTCTATTACATCTTTTACTCCTGAAAGTTGGAACGTCTGAAAGCTGTAGTCTTCTCCCTCAGCGTCAATCGATATGCTGTTAAGAATGCCACGTGCCATGTCGATTACCTGCAAACGCTTAAGAACCTGGTCTTCTCCGTCGCTTGTGGCAAGGAGTTGAGCCAGGTTCTTCATCTTGTAGATTGCCTGTACTGAACGTTCAAGCAGTTTTACTGCATCTCCATGGGCTGTTATTGTCTCCCTCAGTGCTCTCTTGATTCTTATATATTCCGGTATTCCCCAGAACCGATAATACGACTGAGTGATGTATTCTGGCAGAATGCCGTTCCGGAATATCAAGCACCTGCTTTCGTGGACTGTAAACGTGCCGTATGCACTAAAAACATGGTAATACTCCGGCATTCCGAATTTTGATGTCGTCCTTCGTGCTGGGTCCTTCGGGTCGTAATTGTAGATGTTGGTATAGTCCGGTTGTACTACAGCCCTTTCGTACACTCTCAGCTCATCAATGCTACGAATGTTTTTCCATTCTAATGGCTGCTCCAACCCCCTTCCATCATCAATGAGCATGACTATGAGGCTTCCCCCGTAAAGCCGAGCCCACTTGATAGCTGTAGCTGCTTTTTCCTCCCAATCCAGCTCGTCAAGACTATCTGTGATAAAACTTTCTATTTCCGGATTGTTGATGCCAAGCTCAAACCCGTGCTTCACAGCCTCTTCTGCGGGCGTGTCAATAATTTTAGCGAAAAGTCCTTCGCCTTCATAGTGCCTGGCAAGGTCCATATCCGGTACTGTCGGCTCTCCCTCAAAAAAGTATGCCGTCGTATTGTCCTGCGCAGTACCGTACTTGTTAAGTAGATTGACATATCCATCTCTTCGGTATGCGCTGTCCGCTCTGTCAACCTTACCGGCAATTATTTGCCTCCCTCTTTCCAATCTTTGCATCTGCGCTATTTTACGAGCATTATAATCGTTCACTTTCTCACCTCGCTTTAAGTAATTAGGCTGTTAAGGTTGAATACATTTTCAAGTTCAAGCTCTGCAAAAGCTGAGCTGCTGGCATCAACCATGTCTTTAAACTTACTGGCAGGAAAACTTTCAAGCTGGTTGAAATAGATTTCGTTCCAATCCCCAACAACCACGTCGAAATTTCCGGCTTGCCATTGAGCCGCCATCGGTTCCGCACGTACCTCTTTGTTTCCGGATTCCGGTATTGCAGTAACGTCGAATCCAGCGAGGAACTTGATGTAGCTTTGCGCCTGTTCTTTTCCTGCCTGTCCTGGGTCCTGCGGAAGTCTAATCCGAACCCTCTTGAAACGAACAAGGTCTGTTGTCGCCGTGTTCTTTATGGTAGTCCTAACATCTGATGCCGACATTCGTTCATTGATTACATCAGCTACTACATATCGTCCATTTTTTCGTTTCCCTATAAGAACTCCCGCTGTGAAGGCCGACTCCTTGCTCTCCTCATCAGTGGTCGCCGCAAGGTCCCATGCTCTAACCCATCTGACAACATCCTCCGGTATGGCTGGTATCATATTGACTTGCGTTCGCTTAAAGAACAATCCGGCAGCCGGTTTTATCTTCCAGTTGCCGTGGAGCATACGTTCTCTCTCGATGAGGGACTGGGCTTTAAGGTTAGCAAGGTACGACGGGTCTTTTTCCAACAGTATCTTGTTATCGTAGACTGTGCTGACAATGAATGTGACCGACTTTGGCTCTCTGCGTTCTTCCGGTGTAACCAGATTGAAGCGTTCCCAGAGCTCTTCTTTTGTGTTTGCCCATGTGACTACCTCATTTCTTCGGATGAACCAGCGAATGACACCTGAGCGTTCTGGAATAGGGTATCCGGTGTCTTGGTCTATCCACCATTCAATGAACTTAGCCACCCAACTATCCGCATCTGGGTTACATGTCGCTCGGATATACGGTTTTACGCCGCACGTCGAACGGTTACGTATGAGCATATAGAAAAACTGGTGCTCAGTGAAGTGCGTGAGCTCATCAAATCCGATATAGCATATCTGGGCTCCCTGCCATTTTGGGAGGTCATCGTCGCTTTCAATGTGGGCAAATCCAACTTTCGCACCACCGTTGAAAATCCACGTCGGACGCGGGGACATCCTGAGTTCCGCTCCTCTGATTCCAGCGTAGATTTCACGGCTCTCGTCAAGTAAACCTCCTTCAATCGTTACCTGGATTGCATTTCTTCGGAAGATTACTGCGCCATACTTTGGGTTGTTTTTGTGTCTCAGTGGCTCAAGCAGTAACCCGTAGGTCTTTCCTCCTCCAGCAGCACCTCCGTATATCACTATGTCAGCAGAGGACGATAAAAACGCCTCCTGCGGCCCCTCCTGCGGTTTCAGTATTCGGACGTTATTAGCCATCACTATCACGCCCATTCGCAGGCATGTAGATTACCACATCCTCTCCATTGTCCGTGCTTATGTTCACATCCTGCTTCTGAGACCATTCTCCTCGTCTGCGATTATTGAGCCAGTACATAATTGCCATCGTGTCCGGAGGAACGTGCTTCTTGGTTGTTTTTCTCCTAACCGGTTTGATATTTCCGTTAGTGTCTATATCAACAACGTTCTCCGATTCTTCGACATCATATCCGAGTGCCCTTTCGTAAAGCTTCTTTTCAACTTTGGCATCTGCTGCATCCTTCCCTTCCTGCAACGCTTCGCCGAACGATGTGAGAACTTCGTTTCCGTTAGCATCGGTTGTTTTGGACCATCTGAGAATTGTCCTGACCGATACCCCCATCGCCTCAGCTATTTCCTTGTTGTCACATCCCTTCATGGCAAGTGACCATGCCCAGGCATCGTGATATTTCGGATTGTATTTCTTAGGTGCAGCCATCTATATCACCTACCTTCCGGCAAGAAAATCAGCAGCCCAATACTCAATAGCCTGCCACTTGTTTTTCTGGCCGACAATCCCTTCCTCACACATCTTTTTGACAGCTTCCGAGATAACATCTGCTGCTTCTTTAGGAACAGCACTGCTGCCGAATATTGAAGTAAGCTGTACCCATTCCTGGCTTTCCTCGTATCCAATGTCCTCAAACATCTGCTCAGTGCATCGTATCATTGCATGAATAGCAGAACCGGTATTTTTGACATTGGCAAACTTCTGGTACTTGTTGATTGCTTCCATGAAAGGCTTATGTTCTTCGATAGGAGCAACCCCTATAAAGTCCGGTTTTGTGCTTTCCAGTGCGGCAATAAGCTTTTCCAGATCTTTTAACTGGTGAGGCAAGAACGTAAATGTTATGTTCCTCCAGTCAAACTCAACCTTCGGAGACAAGAGCTTCTCAAGTTCCGCCATCGGTTGTTCGAGAATTTCTTTGCCGATGTAGCTTTCAAGCATGTCATCCACATCCTCAATAAGCTTCACTATCTCCTTGAGTGTTGACTGGTCATCGAATCCGGAAATGGCATTATGGGCAATCTGTTTTGCTGCTATTTGAGAACGGCTTAAGCCGCTGATATCCAGTATGACTACAACTTCATCCATGCCAGCTTCACGTGCCGCACGTATTCTGTGATGTCCCGATATAATTTCAATCTTATCTCCGACCAAAACGCACAAAGGGAGGCTTTCAAGTTGCCCCCTCTTTTTTATATTGTCAACCAACTGCTTGAACATCTCCGGCTTCATTATTCTGGCGTTGATGTCCTGTTCCTTGATGTTGGCTATCTTTACTTTTGCTATAATAAGGCCGGAACCCAGGTCGGCTAACTTATCGACTTGGATTTTGCTCGTTGCTTCTTCCATCTTTCTTCCCTCCATAACCACTCTTTAAGAGTTTCTTTTTCGTTTCTCTTGACCAGGTCAGATTCATAGGTAAGCCTGAATCCGTACTTCTTATCCGGAACCTTCTTGGTAAGCTTCATGATTCCCCTCATTTCCTTTGCTTCCGGATATTTGGTCATTTGTACTGTTTTCAGTGTCTTTGCCTTTTCTTTTTCAAGGTCAGTGCATAGGCTAAGGATGAAGTCTTCATTCTGTGCCAGCATTGTCAATAGTCTGTTAAGCCGGTACTCTTTATGGGGAACGGTCATTCCATACATGAGGAATACCGCATTGCTTACCTGTGTACCGAAAGCTCCCATCGTGAGAGCCGACTTATCAAGTCCAAATACACCGGCAATTTTCCCGTCAATGAGGACCGCTATATTTATAGGAGCAGAGGAGCCTACGAAGTTGTGTGTCCAGAGCTGCCTGTAATACTGAGCCTCTGACCGTTCAACCTGGCATAGCTGAACCTTTGATTTTTCTGTTATGACATAATCCCTCGGTAATATTGAACAATCAAGAGGATTGAGTTTGCTTTCGTTGGGCCTCGTTACCTTCTTACCTTTCGCCAGTGCCGTTGCTTCATCCGGTCTGTTGGTCGTCAAATATACATTTATGCCGTTTCTTACCCCGTACCGTGCGAATATGGGATGCCCAGCAGTTTTTCCTGGTTCATTTTCTTCGTAGCAGATAACAAGGCATTTTGCATCTTCGCATTTACGCATCAGCTCTATAAGACCGGTTTTCGGGTCAAATATCTTATACTCAGGCTCCTTCCATGTCATCTTCCCTCCGGTGTCATACCATTTTTCAAAACCGGCAGCATAGGTCGGAGGATTGGCTATTACCAAAGTGTGGGGGTCGTCAATAACCTCATCAAGATGTACCCACATATCAAGAGGTCTATAACTCATTCCATGTAGCACATCTCTCGCCCTCTGGAGCTGTTCATTGATGTTTTTGATATGCTGCTCTCTTCTGTACTCCAGGTCCATCATAATGTTGTAATAGTATTCTTTCCCTGCTTGTTTTGCTGCTCGCAGGTAGAGCTGAGCAAACAAAGCGGTCGCAGGGTCAAGCAGCTCTTCGTCAGTAAATCCATGAGCCTTGATTTCCAGCTCTTTCAACGACTGTCCAGTGATGGCATAACCCATGATGGTAGTAAACATAGCAACATCGCTTGTTTCTATCTCGCTCGGCTTGTATCCCGCCTGCACTGCAAGATGAGCCATTGCAAAAGCTCCGGCGCAAGGTTCTACGAATCTCGTATATCCATTCTTTCTGGCATTTTCAATTAAAGGCTTAAGGAATTTCTGTTCCGCTGCTACCAATGTTCCCAAAAAAAATGCTCCTGGATTCTGAAACTTCGCCACAATATTCACCTTCCTTTCTTTCTTGATAATTTGCATATGCAACATAAAAGGCATCGTATTTTTCATACGATGCCTTGTTTCTATATTTGGTCCGCCGAGCAGGAATTGAACGCTACGCCCTCCTGGTAAAGAGCCAGGTGCTCTGCCACTAAGCTATCGGCGGTTGCAAACCAAATAATGATAATTGTTCTGGTTCCGGTTCTTTAGGCTTTTCCGATTCTTTCTTCGGTAATATTAAGCTGGAACCTTGCTTGGCTTTATAGGTGGAAGGGTCTTGCAATTCTTCTATCGTTTCTCCGGTTCTTGCTTTCCACCATTCAGCAAAAACCAATCTGTGGCACCACTCACCAGGTTTTGTTACGTCTTCGTAGCAACACAGCACTACGTCTTTTCCTAACGCAAGATACTGATTGAGAATTGACCTTATCCTTGCCACTCCTACTCTGTCCATATTTGCGAAATATGGCCTGGTGAATCTTGTTCGGTCATATTCATTAAAGAGATAACCTGGCGGTGCTATTTCTATTATGTTTCCTGCCAGTACATACCGAAGCGGAAACTTCGGTGCTCCTCTTGTTATCCCAACTACCGTATAACTCCCATTTGAGAGTTCCGGATTTTGATACCTGCTTGTATAAATTTTCAACATTCTATCGCTCCTAACCGTATAGGCCAACCAGTACGTTTACTCCCTCCTCTATTCTTTTTGGAACATCCTCACCGATGGAGAGATAAAATCTACTGTGGACCATGCATTCGTACGCCTTTTTCATACTGTTGGATTGAGCTGGCGTAATTCCGAGCCGGAAGTCTTTGGCTATTTTCAGGGCTTTTTTATATTCCCCTGCTTTTACCAATTCCCTCACGATATCCGTTTTCTTAACCATTCCCTCGCCTCCTTTCTTACCATTCGGTAATTTGTTCCTTGTAATCATTCTAACATTTTACCGTCTGGAGTCAAACGAAAGAGCGAGGTATTTACTTAAAATAACCGGATAGGAGCGAAATTTGGGCTTTTCGTGCAGTTCTTTTTTATGGTGTGACATTACCCAATTTCATCGATACCATCTTACGATATCGTAATTGCCTTGTCAATGCCCACTTTTTGCCCTGAATAATTTTCCCTATCGGTTTAGCCACTCAACGCCAAATATCAAGGCCGACAGCTTCTCACAGGCGGCGTCAACATCCTTGTAAACTGTCCTTTCATCAATAGCCTCTTCTTTTGCAATTTCCTGCACAGTTTTGGGGTTTTCGTCTATGTATAGGCTGCAAACCGTCCTATATCTGCGTTTGTCTTCCGGCTTTTGTGACCTCATGCAGTATGACTCATATATTCTCATCATCTCTTTTACATGTTCTATGATGATTCTTGTTCTTGCCGAGCTCTTTTTGATGCTGTCTATGTAAAGCTCTTCTTTCCCGAAATAATTTCCGCTCATTATTTCAAGGATTTCAGCAAGGCTTTCGTCATGAACCTGTGCCGCTTCGTAGATTGCGTTTTCGCTATGTTCTGATAACTCCCTGAAATTTCTAAGCAGCATTTTGGTGTTTCTGAGTCTCTTGTCATAACGTGCCTTTCTTTCTTTCTCAGCTTCTTCCTTATACTTTTCAATTACAATATCAGTAATTTCCTTTATGGTCTCGTGGTCTAATTTTTTATATTTCTTTTGGCTCATGCCTTTAACCCCCTCTTACCGTTATATTGATTTTTGATTGCGAGCCTGGTAAAATATTCTTGTCGAATAGATTATAGGCCGCTAAGTCGTTAACACGGTGGAGGCGGCCTTTCCTTTTTCCTCCCCCTACCTCGGTTTTCTCCCCTCTCCCCCTTCGGGGTCGAGGGAGAGAGAAACCTTGAGGGCTCGGTTCAACTGCTTCTCTGCTTTGGTATTTACTACAGTTCCTATATAGGATTTCAGCATACTTTTCTCCAGAGTGATTATATGCTCACAGAGAACGATGCTTTTCTTCCGAAGACCACAATCAGGATAGAGCTTTACATGTGTCGGGAGATATTTCTTCAGCTTGCTTGTTATAAGGGCTGCGATTACGCTTGTGCTGTGGAGATTTCCCTTATCGTTCTGGATTATAAGCACCGGCCTTACTCCGCATACGGAATCTATCTTGTGCTGAGTGAGGTCCGCCATGAATATATCTCCTCTTCTCGGCTGAACGTTTGCGTCTGTCATCTTCTTATTACCTGCTTTACCGCTTCGTCAAAGCTTATAGTCATATCTGTCTTTTCCCAGGTTCGGTCTTCGTCTCCTATGATGTTCCCGAAATGCCCATAAGCAGAGGTTCTTTTGTATATCGGTCTTCTCAGGTCAAGCTTGTCAATGATGGCTTTTGGTCTCATATCGAAACATTCCAATACTGCCTTTGTAAGGGTCAGGTCATCAACTTTCTTTCCTGTACCATAAGTATCCACGTAAACTGATACCGGTTCGGCCACGCCTATTGCATATGCTATCTGGATTTCGCACTTATCCGCATATCCGGAAGCCACAATGTTCTTTGCTATATATCTCGCCATGTATGCGGCACTTCTGTCTACTTTTGTTGGGTCCTTTCCGGAGAATGCTCCTCCTCCGTGCCTTCCCCACCCTCCGTAGGTGTCCACTATGATTTTTCTGCCGGTTAATCCGCTGTCTGCGGCAGGTCCTCCCTTTACAAAACGTCCGGTGGGATTGATAAATAGATTAACATTGTCCCCTTCTATCCCAAGGTTTTTTGCATAGCTTTTAATTACTGGGTCTATAACATATGCGATAAGTGCTTCTGTCAGTTCTTCTTGGGTAATTTCCGGTACATGTTGTGTAGATACAATAATTGTATTAATTCCTACAGGCTTCCCATCATCTCCATATTCAACTGTTACCTGAGTTTTTCCATCCGGAAGTATCAAGGGAATTGTTCCGTCTTTTCGTGTCTGTGACAACTTATACGCCAGTTTATGAGCGAGAACAATTGGAAGTGGAAGATACTCAGGCGTTTCATTACAGGCATACCCGAAAACCATCCCCTGGTCCCCTGCTCCCAATGTGTCCATTTCGTCTGCGCTTCCGTTTTTTGCCTCTAAGGAACCCATAACTCCCATGCTGATATCCGGACTTTGTTCGTCTATAGTTGTCAATACGGCACAAGTGTTTCCATCGAATCCTGCATCCGGTCCGTCATACCCAATTTCTTTTAATGTCCTGCGGACAGTCCCAGGAATGTCCACGTAACTGTCCGTGGATATTTCCCCCATAACAAGTACCATGCCGGTAGTTACTGCTGTTTCACAGGCAACTCTTGCGTATGGGTCTTTTTCGAGTATTGCATCAAGCACTGCGTCAGATATCCTGTCGCACACTTTATCGGGATGTCCTTCTGTTACTGATTCTGATGTAAATAGCTTTCTCATTGCTTTACCTCCTCATCGTTTTTGTCTCGCTTTTCTCTCACTTCCATAGCAGCCAGCGAAGCTTCTTTTAATACCTCCATTAACTCATCAAGTCTTACAGCAACCATTATTTTTCTGTTTCTTACAGAGAAGGATACTGTGCCTATTTCGTAGCTGGCTTTGATATTACACGGATGCACTTTCTGCTTTTTGATTTTCACCTTTCCTCCCTGATTGCCAAAGTCTGTAACTACGCAATAGGCATTCAGAGATACTCCATCCAGTGGACCTTCTGTTTTGTCTTTTACCCTTTCAATCGTTGACATCTTCTTCATCTCCTCATAAATAATTTCTTCCAAATTCCTTTATGAACTCCTCAATGGAAGCTCCGTTTTCAATCATGTACTTCCTCTGCCCATATTCGTGGAGCTTTTGTGCCGTTTCTGGGCACTGGTGGGCCGCTTTCTTTCCGTTCCTGTGGCATTTGTCTCCGCATAGTCCAACCTTAAGTCCATATTTTTCTGATTTCTTACGGTTCGCTCCACCAAATATATGGTGTTCCTCCAGCAGCCCCCACTCCCCGCAGAGGAAGCATCGCCCATAATACATTCCTCTTCACCCTCTTACTTACGAATCGGTAAGTCTTGTCTAAAAAAAATAATCTACTGCTTCTTTATATTTGCTATGGTTCATAATATCTGCCATGTCTCCCTCCGCTTAGAAAAAAGGTCCGAATGCTTACTTCTTCAAATTCTCCTTTGTCTCTATGTTCCTGTTCGCATTTCCTGGCTCTGTCTGCCGCTCCTTTTGGCCCCCAAATTGCATCTGGATTCCAACCTTGCCCGCACGCTTCGCAATAGTAAATCTGCTTTTTGACTACAGGATGGCTATTCCGGCATTCAATAGCTTCACTTTGCGTCCAATATTCTTTAGTGCATACAGGGCACATATAGTACGTCTCTATCTTCATGGCTTACTCTTTTTCATCCAGATAAGTAGCTTCTAAGTCTGCTATGTGAAGCATCAGTGAAAGTGGATACCTTTCAAATGCATTGTTCAGGGTGTAGCTTCCTCCCCTCACAGAGTCATCGAAACTTCCCATGTGCCACCGGATAGCCATTGCTTCTTCCCTGGAGAGTCTCATAAACCCGCTCACTATGTAGACCGACTTTTCACCATGCCCGTATGGGAGCTTATCCTCTACCGTATAATACGGTACTTTAACCCACTGCCCATATTCATCCTTTGCATTTCTGAGTTCCGTCTTATAAAAATCAACTTTGCAAACATCGTGCAACAATCCGCATATTGCAATAGTCTCTGCTGAAACATCTATCATCTCACGGGTCACATAGTTGAGCAGCCTTTCATAAACATGAATGCTATGCTCGCATAATCCACCTTCTCTGCTCAGATGGTATTTGGTACTTGCCGGTGCTGTAAAGAAATCCGACTTTTTAAGCCAGTTAAGAAGCTCAGTTGAGCCATCTCTTTGAATATTTTCCTCGAATATACTTATAAATTTGTCTTTCATATCTATCCCCCTTAATTCTCATATGGGCAACCGTCTGTCTGCTCTTGGGCTACCGGTATGTTGAGTTTCATGAAAAGCTTGTACCGCTCACACTCTTTGTGATTTGTTTTATTACACCCGACACATTCTTTTAAGGAGAAGCTGGCAAGGTCGTACAAATCCTCAATGTCTATATACCTTCCTCCCTCGGTCCTCCCCAGCTTCTCGTTTACTCTGTCAACTATCCTGACTTCGGTGTTTTTTGCATCCCTCATCAATTTCTTTGCATAGTCTACTTCAAGTCTTCCTACTATGCTGTCGCTGGCATGTAGTAGATGAGTAGCAGCGGTTTTTATCCTTTTCCTTTCTTCTGTGGTAAGACAGCTCGTTTTTTCCAGCCAATTTCCCAGGTAATCCCATGTAACTAACATCATCAAATGGTGTTCTCTATCAATTCGGTTCATGTAGGTTTTCATTTTCCCACATCCCCTCCTTTTACCAAGGGTACTCAGTGATAATTCTTTGTCCCCAGATAGGTTTTAAGCTATTTTTCATAAATACCGGAATGTTGTAGGTCCGGCAATCTTCAATGATTTTTCTCAGCCATTCCCGTTCAGGAACTACTTTGCCTTTCCTGTTTCCTGTTTCTGCACCGATGATTACCCACTCCGGTAAAATTACCCCTGACCCAGTAGTAATATCTATTCCTTCAAGTAGTGGTTCCATAGATATGAACCAGTGGAATTTCTTTTCTCTGAACCATGCAAAGTCATCATCTGGCTTTGTTACGCTTGTTCCGAACCAGAAGTTATCTTCCCAGGGAAGGAGTCTCTTCTTTTCAAGTTCAAGATAACGCTTGGGATTTTTGGTGAGGAACAGGTACTTATGCTGTGGGGCTGCCTTGCAAGCATCGAACACTTTTAATATCCATTCTTCCGGAACCCAGTCTCCAAAAAGGTCTGCCATCGAGCATACAAATATCGTCCTGCTCTTTGTTTTTATTTTCGGTTCGTTAAGCCTGTATGTATGAAACGTAGGCTTAAATGCAAATGGATATGGATATTTGACATCCTTCTCATCAACCTCAAACAACCTGTCGCTTTCTTCAACGGTATTCTCAAACATTATCGCTTCAAACGGCCTTTTAAACCTATTGGCTATTCTTCTTGCATAACAATATTCACATTTGTGAAGGCAACCAGTTACCGGATTCCAACTCATATCACACCATTCAATCTTTGTTTCGTTCATTCTCTCACCTCCCAGTCCCCGTTGCAGCGTAATTTTTCTGCTTTTCGTATCCATTGAGAGCCTTTTGAGCCATAGCTGCTACCTGTATCATTTCACAGGCTGCCAGTGCAGCTATTCTTTTAAGGTCAAAAAGGATACTGTTCTGCTCATCTCTGTCGTCTGTTTTCACTGCATCCCAATACTCCTCAAGATGTGCAGCAGCTTCAACTGCATCATTCATTGCTTCTTCAAGCTCTTCTTTGATTACTGCATAGGATTCATGAGGGGAATTGTTCTTAGGTCCAAACTTGACTTCCGCCCTTTGCAGTTCCCTATCTATTTCTGCTTGTACAGCCTTAAATAGCAGTTCCATCGGCTTCCTCCTCCGGACTGTCGTACTGATATCCGTCGTAAAAATCTTCGTCCGTATCCTGAACGTCTTCCGTTTCAGCATCTTCCAACTCATCGTCAGGCAAGTTTTCATCCTCAGTATCATTGCTGTCATCTTCGTCTTCTTCCATATCCTCATCCACTATTCTGTAATCTGCATCTACAAATTCTTCTGTTGATCCAGTAATGCTTAAGACTTTCCTGCCTTTAAGAGCATCCTCATCATAAACCTCTTTGTCATACTCAAAGATGCTAAGCTGAGGGTCTTTTATCTCCCTCATTACGTATTGTCCGAGCTCTCCGTCCCAAACTAACTCATAATTGCCGCTTAAGGTTCCCGTTTTCTCGTCTTTAATCTGCATTACCGAGCTTACTTTGTGGTCAAACTTAGGTTTGATTACTTCTCTCTGTGCACCTGGGATTAACGAATCGAAGTTTGGAGCTTGTTCTTTCATGAGTGAAATTTTCAGTTTAACTGTAAGCTCTGCCTGCTCACTCTCTTTGTTCTCCATATTGGTTAGAGTCTTCCTTAATACCTGGTCGAAATCCGATTTGAGAGCATTGAATGTGTCACTGCTGAGCGTTAAAGCCCATACGTTTTGCTGATTCATGATACAATCCTCCTTATTCTTTCGTGGTCTGAATAACCACTTCAATTCTTGGTTGTTCTGAGTAATACTTTCTTAGCATCGTGTCCACTATCTGCGAGTCATCCCTGTATGCTACCTGGTTGAGGCTATCCGCTACTACCTTGATGATGTTGTCCGCATCCGGCTTTTTGGTCGGTCTTATCTCTTTTTCAATCATCATCCGACGCTTCTTTTTGCTTGCACTGGAAGGTATCGAGTAGTAGGCCATAATTCTCATATCAAGATAGTCATTATCGTTGAATCTCACATTTCCGCACTGTCTTAAAAATTCCGTCTGAATAAGATTCTCGTAAATAACTGTTTCGTCCGGTGTCCTGGTGACTACAAAGTCTCCCCGCTTGCTGAACTTCGGCCTTCCTTTCCCCTGCGGTTCACCCAGGACCGTAAATCTTACCTTCACTCTTTATCATCCTCCCTTCCTGCGTTTTCATCGTCCAGTGTTTCGAGGTAGTAATCATAGCTCTTACCCGTGCTGGTCCTCTTTTCTTTGCCTTGCCGTACAGTATAACCGTTTTTCACAAGGATGGCCGCTACCGTCAACCTGTCTGCTTCCATAAATATCTTTATCTTCACGCCTCTCCCTCCAAAAACTTAGTCATCTCATCGTACCTTTTGGCCGCTTCTTCCTTCCTCCAGGAAGGACCGTTAAACTCAACCGGATAGCACATTTCAAATATCCTGTCGTAGATTCTTGAGTACCGTATATCCGCGGTTTCCTGCATCTGCATAAGGGAAAGATTCGTGGTAAGGATGAGAGGCTTTCTTGCCCTGTAACGACTGTCGATGATGTTATAAACCTTTTCCAGGGCAAATTCTGTGTTCCGTTCGGCTCCGAGGTCGTCAATGATGAGCAGCTTTGCTTCATTCATCCGGTTTATAACTTTTTGTTCTTCGTCTTCTCCTGAGAAAAACTGAACGCTTTGCAGTATCTTCACAAACGATGTCATTACCACAGGAACCATCCGGTCGAGCAGATAATTTGCTATGCAAGCAGCAGCAAAGCTTTTCCCCGTTCCTACAGGCCCGTAAAGGAGCAACCCTTGATTCTTCTCCATCATCTCATCAAAGTGCTCTGCATACCTTAAGCACATCTTATAAAGCTTGGCGTTTTCTTTTATAACTTCAAACGTATCAAAGGTGGTGCTTCTGAATTTCTCATCCATAAGACTATTGCCTTTAAGCCGTGCAACCCGTTCCATCTCCTCCCGCTTTCTCATTTCCTCCTGTTCTCTTCTGTACTCTTCCTCTCGGCATTTGCACATAACTGGAACTTTGTATGTCTTTGAAGGGTTATCCGGCAGGGATAGAATCGATTGTTTACGAGTTCTGCACTTTCCACAATAAAGGAGGCCATCTTTGCCGATAAAGTCATCGTCACGCTTTGGCTGGTTTTCGTACGCTTTCCCTATTACAGACTCCAATATGTAACTAACTTCCATCGCTATTGCCTCCTCTCTTGTATTTTGCGAACGGGTTCCCTCCGTTTTGAGTTTCCGGTTTGCTTGCCTGCTGAATAAGTCCAGGGTTCGTCTTTTTGATTTCGTCTACCACCCAGGAAAGAATAGCTCGGTAATCATCCTTGTAGGTCTTCCCTTTTGAGCCTTTATAAAAATCAAGCTTCTGGATGCAGGCTTTGGTAAACTGCTCTCCGTATACATCAACTAATTTTTGATACTCTTCCGGCTTCATGCTTACGTAGTCTGCATACTTTGTTTTTTCAACTTTTGCTTTCTTAGGTTTTTCTGGCGGATTTTCTTCCTTTCTCGCATTGTCCGGTGGACTGTCCGGCGGACTGTCCGATGGATTGTCCGATGCCCGTTCAAGTTTTTGCTTTTCTTCTTGCCTTTTTCTCGCTCTTTCTTCTCTCTTGCGTCTGGCATCGTATTCTTTTTGAGAGAGAAACTTAAACCACTGTTCCTGCCATTGGTCCCAATCGTGCAGGTATAAGGTTCCATCTACTTCGTCAAGCCATCTTGTTGCGATGAGACTGTTAACTATGTGCATCGGGTCTAACCCAATGCTTAAACCTGTTGATAGAGCATCCGCCACATCCTCTCTATCTGCACTTTTTATCTCACCGCTTTTGTCCGCATTGTTAATCCCCCACAGCCAAAGCGAGATGAGAATACCGAGGGCTTCTTTCTGTGAGCATCCTATCTGTTTGGACAACTCTCTCAGCTTTCCGCCCACTACATGGTCATGCACGCTTATCCATGCCAATCATCTCACCTGCCTTTATGAAGCAGGGGGACGTTGCAGGGTCCCCCTGCTTGTTTCATTATTAGGATTCATTGCCTTTGTCCTCATCATTTAGGGACTCGTCTCCGGACTTCGCTTTGTCGATGGCTTCCTGGATTTTTTCCATCACTCTCTTGTAAACCGATGTCGGCATTCCTGTCGTAGACTGGAAACCTTCTTCTGCTATCAGTGAGGCTATCAGCTCATTGCCTTTCTTTTTTCCAAAATTCGCTTGAGCAAGTGCGAACATTTGCTGCCTTTGTTCCTGTGTAATTGGTTCGTCTTCTTCAACCACATGGTAGTCAGCATCTACATATCCTTCCGGACCTGCTTCCTCTACCGTGTAAAGTCCTTCATAATCACGAGGGAAAGCAGCTCTCAGTGCCTGTGAAACCGCAACCTTTTCAATCATTGTGCAAGGTTTGGTTTTCCAGTTGGCTTGGCCTTTATCGTATTCTTTCAGGCTGACTTCCTTGTAAGTCTCTTCAATCTCGCCATTCTTTTTGCGGAATACTCTGCACCACCCGCCGATAAGCTCCTCTTTTGGATAGAGGCATGTACCCTCTTTCTGCACTACCTGGTCTCCACGAAGAACGACTATTCCAGACTTTCTTCCGGCGTATGTCGGGTTCTCTTCCGCTCTTCTCTTGTAGGTTTCATATCCAACTACAAGCTGGAAGTCATTTCCGAACTTGATAGGATAGCACTCACCAACAAACGGGTTAAGCTTCTGATACTTGCACAATTCCAGGAAGAGTTTGATTTCCTGGTCTGTGATATTCCCTCCTCCTCTTACCAGGTACTTCTTTACATCTTCCGCTGTAATTTCAACGGCTCCAAAAGCTGTGTCATATTTGACCATCAAACTATTGGACATATGAACTACCTCCTAAAACTCATTTTTGCAGTTTCTTTGTAGACTACCCCAGGGATGCTGACCGTGCCTTTTGACGCTCTGATGAGTCTCATGACTGCTTTCTCGTCAACCGGCCTTATAGTTACTCCTGCTACCTTGAGGGGAACTATCGCATCGTTAATCGATACAATTTCCCAGTCTTTACTTACGGAAACTCCTTCCGCCTTCGGTTTTTCAACTACCAGGGTTGCTCCTCTTGCAACCGAGTCTGTTATCTGGGCATCGAGCATAGCAGCTTCTGCTTCTTCGATTTTTCCTTGTTCCTCAAGGGCTATTGCCTCTTCAATTTTCCTGTTGGCCTCTTCTTCCGCCTTTCTACGCATTTCCTCTTCCAGGGCTTTACGCTTTCTTTCTTGTTCCAGCGCATATGCACTCATTGTTTTCTTGAGGATGTTCTCTGCATTCTTGAGAGGTGTCAGCATCATCTTTTCCCTGTCACATATTTCTTTGTGAGCCTTGTATGCCGAATCTTTCATTGGCTTAAAGAACTCGACTACCTCAGCCGCTTTCTGCTTTATAGTCCTCCCAAACTCAGCGGCTTGCTGGTAATCTGCCTCATCCTGAATAATGATAGATTCTGCCTGGAATTCGATTGCTGTTACCTCTTTCGATATTTTCTTTTCGTCTGGTGTTACCGTCGTGGGAAGTACGGCCACGACTTCTTCTTTAACTGCTGAAATACTCATAATTTCTACCTCCGTTTATATTTTTGTTGATGGTTCCAGATTGTGAGGAGCGCACCAAAAACCTCCCAGCTTTCGCTATCGTTAGCCTTATACCTTTCCATTGAGTAGGTCCCATCGCTTTTCAGATGTACGATGGCCTTCTCGTCAAATTTGACTCCATGACTTTCATAAGCTTTGGAGTATGCTTCAAGCTGTACTCCCGTCAGCATCCGGTTTATTTCTGCCGACGTTTTGAAGTCTACGCATATCAGGTTTTTGCCGATTACACATGGCATATCAGCCGTGCCTGCATACCTGAGATACTTGTGATAAACTCTGCATTCTGTTTCTATGGGAATTGGCTTAAAATCAGCCATCCACTTAAGGAATCCGTCAAAGTATCCTCTGTGTTGTGGAGCAATATCCTCAATTTCAAACTTGACATAGTTTTCAATACCGTTGTGCACTGCTCTTCCCCTGTCTGCCGCTGCATTGAGGATATCTTCATCGACATCTTTGTAAAATTCGTTGGATAACGGCCTCATTACTGTGGTTACGCTCGGTATGTAGATTCCGTTGAGCTTGTAGATGTGCTTCTTCGGTTCAAAGGTCAGTTCAGGAAATTTTGGCAACGTAACATCTACCATCCGCAATCCACCTCCGCCGTTTCAACTTCATACCCGCATGTTTCTAACAATTCCTTGGTTGTCATGTTATCGAGGCAGTCCATGCAGATATACTTGCCGTCAATTTCGACGTATTCATCTCCGTCCAAAATCCCTTCTCCGCAATTCGAGCAGTTATAAACCTCAACCGGTTCCGGAGCGTTTGGACATCTTGGATGGCATGGCATTTGCAAACATACAGAACACATTTTCTCACCCCCTCACCGTCATCATTTCTGAATTTTCCCTTTGAGTCATAATGAGCATTGACTTCATGTTGATGTATTGTCTTATATAGAAGTCTGTAATTTCAGTCTCAAGCAGCAATGGCAGGTAATCTTCGTCTTTCTTGATATAGTCTAATTTCCTTACTGCATAAGCCAGTATGCTTTGGTATTCATCCTCCGGAACCTTGAATCCGAGCTTTTCCTCAGCGTATATCCTCGCCTGCTTGAGCCTTTCTTCCAAACTCATTACTTACATTCACCTCCTTAAACTCATCAAACATATCTTTAATGCCATACCCAAGCTGAACTATGAGGATAAACAACGGTATAATGAGAAACTCTCCTCCGAATGCTCCGCTATACCCTCTCTCCCTGGCTGCCATCTGTACTGCATAAGGAGTTAGTATTGTTCCTGCAAGCACCGCAGCTATGTAAAGCCAGTTTTTCTTAATCCATCTTTTCATTTGCTCCCTCCACCTCCGTCATCTCATCCATCAATTGATGGATTTTCCGACTGTATTCTGTGCTGTATATTCCTTTTTCCCAAAGCTTTTGGGCACCTGATTCTCCGCAGTTGTAAGCCATCAAAACTTTATCAATGTCTGCGTATTTATCTGTCAGGTCAGCCAGCATGTAAACTCCGGCCAATATGTTCTGTTTTGCATCCAGGAAGTTTTCTATGCCGAGCTTGTCTTCAAGCCACTTATGGTTAATCTGGTTAATCTGCAAAATACCGTAATCTTTGGTCTTGCTTATTGCATCTTCCTGGTAGCTGCTTTCCTGTCCCATCATTGCCAGTACCATTTTGTAATCTACGTTGTTTTCAGTGCAAATATCGTAGGTGTATTTCTGGAGTTCTGCATCAAGCGGCACATTGTAGAGGATAAACTCTTCATTTTCTGTCTCATCAGTTTCAACTGTCTCCAATGCCGGTACGGATTCATCGGTTTCTGTTATATAAAGCTGTTTTTCTGTTTTCGTCTCAGGGTTTTCTGTTATCAGAACCGCATTTCCCGTTTCTTTAGGTGCTGTAACTGCAATCGATGCAGCCATTGAAAAAACAAGCAGGACGATAAAGCGCAGTCTAAGACTCGTTCGCCTATTCCTCTTCCTCGTCCTCATGTTTTTCTAACCCTTCTCTTCTAATAAGCTCTTTCAAGAGCTCTCTTGTGCTGTACGACTCCAATGTCCTTTCGGAAACAATACATGTGCACCCGCTTTCTTCTTCCTCATCAGATACCAAGATATCAGATTTAAGAAACCAAGCGGGCCGAACGCCGATGTCGCCGTTGCAGGCGTAGTCGTAGTAGAGGCTGCCATCGGAGTTGACGCCGCGCACGCCGTGGGCGTATCCGTTTGATGCTGTGCTGTAAGGTGTTGCAAGCCACCACCAATCATTCAAATTAGGAATTAATTTTCTGTACTTACGGTACTGGTCGCAAGTTAGTAAAAAAATCTTGTCATTGCTTGTTCCGTAATCAGTCAGACCGTCATCTGCCGTAAGGTCAACTTCTGCTACTTCGATATCCCTCTCCATATCCGAGGTCTTTATAAGACTGTTCAGAAATTCTCCATTGAGGTATTTGCGAAGCGAGCTTTTCTTCCAATCGTTGCAGTTGTCAGTGTCAAAAGGCATATCTCCTATGGATTCTTTGCAAAGCACGAGAGTTTTTCCATCTTGGTGGTCAAGAACCATAACCTCTCTTCCTCCGTAAAAAACCGTCTTACCGATTTCAACATTTTTTAACATTGCTTTCATGCTATTGCCTCCTCTTTTTTTAGTGGAGAAACGAACAATCCAATGTCGATGGGTTTCATTTTTTTAATAGCCTCGTTCAGTTCCTCCGCAGTTTTTATTCCAAACTCCTTTTCCAAAATTTCTCGAATCTCATCTATCCTGCTCATTCCCCCCTCCCCTTTCCGAGAACCTTCTGGCTTATGAGCTTAAGCTCTCCGGCTGCCTTGATGAGATAATCAAGATACTCAACTATTTGCGCCAGGTCCGGTTTTTCGTCGTCGCCGATAACTCCATCTTCCGCTATATCAACAAGCTGTTCCTTGATTTCATCAATCTTCTCGGGAGAAAGGCTTTTCAAAAGCTTAATTGTCACCTGCTCAATACTCTTAACTTCTGTAGCTATCGGAGCCCCTTTCCCAATCGGGCATTCATTCGCACAATATATAGTTTTAAGCTGAGGAGCATTGTAAAGGTCTGCCATCATGATAATTACATCCGGTGGTATTACCTTTGTTACTCCGAGCTCGTAATTTGCCAGTGATGAAACCGACACTCCCAGTAACTCCGCAGCATTCTCCCTGCTTTTAAGCCTTTCATTGTATTTTGCAGCATCTTTTCTACAGCGAAGATAGATGTTTTCACTATCTTTCATGCAGCCACATTCCATTCTTTTCACCTTCTTTCTGCGATACAATTAAGGCAGTTGAGGAGAGGCTTCGTCCTCCGACTTACGAAACGGTAAGTTGTTGTCAAAAAAAATATCGTTTGTTTGCTCCATCGTAAGTCCCAACTTGGCAGATACTATCGTAATTTCTTCCGGTGTAAACTTTACTTCGCCTCGCTCCTTTTTCGAGTACGATACAAGGGATTTGCCTATAGCATCTGCCATGTCCTGCTGGCTAAGCCTTTTCCTCATGCGCGCAAGCTTTAGCTCCAAAGCCTTCATGCTCTCACCTCCTGTGTTTCTTTATTATCATTCTAACTTACGATATGGTAAGTGTCAATATATAAATTATAATTTTAGTAAGAAAAGTTTACAGAGTCGTAATGTTGCAATAATATGGTAAGAGGGGTGATATATTGATAAATTTCAGCGAAAACTTGAGCCGGATTATGGAGGCTCGAGGTATAAATCAGAAGTGGCTTGCTGATGCAGCTAACACCACTGAAGCCACTATCTCACGGTATGTAAATGGAGTCCATAAGCCCAATATAGACATCGTGGTAGATATAGCGAAGGCTCTTGGCGTTTCTGTTGATTACCTCCTTGGCTTAACCTCAGTCTCCGCTTATAAAGAAGAGCGTAATCCAGAACTGCGTCTTCTCACTTCATGCTATAGCAAAGCGTCCGAAAGGGACCGCAAGCTTATTTGGGGCATATTGGAAGATTACATGACTGCTGAGGAAAGGGGCTTCATTTCACACTTTCTGCCAGACGAGAAGAAAAGCAAAAACAGCGGAGCAGTATAATGCGAGAAGGTAATATCATACACGTTGATTTCGGTGTAAAGGGGGTGGACCATGATAATGCTAACAGGTAATGAACATTTTACATATGACGGTATGCCAATAGGCGTGCTTTTAAATGATTTTTGGTCTTGGAGCTCATCTGATTTGCTTAATAATACTCTTCGTGGGGCACTTGCAGAATTTATTATCGGCTCCGCTCTTGGTATTGATTTTTCAACTTGCAGGCGTGACTGGGAATCTTTCGATTTGCTATCTCCATCCGGCTACAGGATTGAGGTAAAATCGTCAGCATACCTTCAATCTTGGGAGCAAAGTAAGTTATCCAGGATTCAATTTAGTATACGTCCTTCACGTTCATGGACTTCTGACAGCGGGTATAGTGATACTATAGTTCGTCAATCCGACATTTACGTCTTCTGTCTCTTTGCATGTAAGGAGAAATCTTCATCTAATCCTCTTGACTTAACACAATGGGAGTTTTATATTCTTCCTACAAAAGTACTTGATGATGCTTGCGGTGACCAGGTTTCTATTACTTTGTCATCCCTCATTAAACTTAACCCGATAAAATCAAATTATGGGGAGCTGGCAAATAAAATCGAGGAGGTATACAAAAATGGGAGCTAAAAACATGGTGGTATCCGGCGACTACAAGGGCAAAGCTGTTTCCCAGGTAAGAGGAACAGCATTCATAACGACCGGCCTTTTTAAGTCTATCAATATCGATAAAAACACAGTGGAATCGTATGAGGTTTTGGACGAGGAACATCAAAAGAGCGCAACAAGCGCAGTTGGCAGGGCTGCTGTTGGAGGACTTCTTCTTGGACCTGTCGGACTTCTTGCAGGATTGAGTGCTAAAACAAAAGGAGCGTATTACATAGCACTTCAATTCAAAGATGGAAAGAGAAGCTTGATTGAGGCAGACGATAAAGTCTACAAAGCAATCATGCAGCAATTGTTTTGAGGGAACAAAAATCGCCCTGCCATAAGGTAGGGCTTTCTCTTTGCTTTCTTTAGTTGTCCCATGGATTGTCCGGTGGACTGTCCTATGGACGCTATATATTTATATAAATATATATTATATGGTAATGGTACTGGTGATGGTGATGGTTACATAGGATTGTCACACGGACTGTCCTATGGACTGTCCAGCGGACGAAAGCTGAAAGTGTTGATTTATCAATATGTTTCATAAAAGCATAAATTTTCATCTTTGCCATTTTTAACGTGTAATGATGAAAAATTCTGTGACAGTCTTCGGATTATTATATGGACGTTCACATGGACAGTCCAATGGATTGTCCTATGGACTGTCCTATGGACACAGGAGGTTGAGCAAGTGAAAAGAAAATTATCAGATACTTTAAATAAACAAAAAGCAGCGTTATATATAAGAGTTTCAACGCACTGGCAAATTGACAAGGATAGCCTTCCTCTTCAACGTGAGGATTTAACTAACTATACTAAATATGCTCTTGGCATCGATTCTTACGAGATATTCGAGGATGCAGGTTATTCTGCTAAAAATACGGACCGACCGGCATATCAACAAATGATGGCAAGAATGCGTACCGGCGAATTTACGCACCTGGTTGTCTGGAAAATTGACCGCATAAGCCGTAATCTTCTTGACTTCGCAGCCATGTATGATGAAATCAAAAAACTTGGCGTTACATTCGTCAGTAAAAACGAACAATTCGATACCTCATCTGCTATGGGCGAGGCTATGCTCAAGATAATCCTGGTCTTTGCAGAGCTTGAGAGAAACATGACATCAGAGCGTGTTTCTGCTGTTATGTTATCAAGGGCTGGAAATGGTCTTTGGAACGGAGGTAAGATACCATACGGATACGATTATAACGAGGAGACCGGCGTATTTTCAATTAATAAAAATGAAGCAGAGATTGTCAGATTCATGTATAACTACTATGAACAGGAACGTTCGTTGCTTAAGGTAGCAAAAAATCTAAACGAGAGAGGCATACCTACCAGGAAAGGAAACACATGGAGCCCAGTAACCGTATCTATTATACTGAAAAGCCCGTTCTACATAGGTACGATGAGATATAACTACCTTAGAGAGTCAAAGCGAAACAATATAAAACCTGAAAGCGAGTGGATACTAATTGAGGACCATCACCCAGCTATCATTGAAAAGGAGCAATGGATTCGAGTGAGCGAATATTTATCAGAAAACCAGCGGAACCGGAAAAATTCAAGCAAGACATATTCCAGGAAGAATATCCATATATTTGCCGGACTGCTTAAATGCGGATATTGCGGCAGCGGAATGCCCAGCACTGTTGACCGTGCGAGGTCCGATGGGTGGAGACCGTCTATATATTCATGCTCAAGAAAACGTCGGTTCAATGACTGCCCAAACAAATACATTTCCGATATTACCCTTGGCCCATTTGTATTGAACTATATTGCTAACATGATGAAGGCCCAGCGCAGCTTCGGCAAAACTACTTCCATTGAAGTGCTGGAGAAAAAGCTGCTGCGTGGTGATACCTTTTCAGATGTGGAACATATCGACAGGCCAGGCTTGGAGGAGCTATACAATTCTCTCCGAGCAGGCAAAACTACAAGCGTGGACTATGTTACTCCCGCCGTATCATCTGACATATATTCATCTGGCGAAGACAGAGAAAGGGACCTGCTTGTATCGGAAAAACGCAAAAAAGAACGTGCTCTTGCAAGACTAAAAAGCTTATACCTTTACGATGAAGAAGCAATATCGGAGAAGGACTACTTGGTGGAACAGAAGAAACTCAAAGACTCTATCAAAGAGATTGATAAACGTCTTGAGGAAATCGAAAAAAACAGCTCTCTGCACTTTACACTTTCCGATGAAGAGTTCATAGCAAAGGCAAGCTACTTCATTATGTCACAGCAATTGACTGATAAAAGGCATATCGATTACGAGAAGTTTATACGTAAAATTGACCCTAAAATAGTCAAGGATTTTCTTAATTCTATCGTTCAAAACTTTTGTATAAAAAACGGCAAAATCGTATCAATTCGCTTCAAAAATGGTCTGGAACACAGATTTTTATACAAATCAGAAGAATAGCAGAAAGCCCATATACCGCTTGGTATAAGGGCTTTCGGGCTTCTGCATCCTCTGAAAAAAATCTGTTAAACTATGAGCATTGCATCTCCAAAGCTGAAAAACCTGTAACGGTTTTCCACAGCGATCCTGTAAGCATTTAAGATGTTTTCTCTCCCAGCCAAAGCACTTACCAGCATAATAAGGGTAGATTCGGGAAGATGAAAGTTTGTTATTAAAGCATCAATAACCTTAAACTTATACCCTGGATAGATAAATATGTCTGTCCATCCACTCTGTGGTATAACATTACCATCCTCATCGCAAGATGCTTCTAAAGTTCTTGTAGATGTAGTCCCCACAGATACTATTTTCTTTCCCCTTCTCTTTGCTTGATTAACAGTATCTGCAGCTTCCTTATTGACAATAAAGAACTCCGAATGCATCTCATGTTCTTCCACATTCTCCACCTTGACAGGTCTGAATGTCCCAAGCCCCACATGAAGAGTAATATATACCAAATTTACCCCTTTGGCTTCTATATCTTTTAGCAGTTCGTTAGTAAAATGAAGCCCTGCTGTAGGAGCAGCTGCAGATCCTTCGTGCTTTGAATATACCGTCTGATACATCTCATTGTCGTCAAGCTGTTTTTTAATGTAGGGTGGAAGAGGCATCCTGCCAAGTTTATCTAATACTTCCTCAAACAGTCCATCATAATAAAACCTGACTATGCGTGTACCATCCTTTGTTACATCCAGTACCTTGGCCGTAAGTTCTCCTTCTCCAAACACAAACCTTGAACCAATCTTAGCTCTTCGGCCTGGCTTCACCAGTACCTCCCACACGTTATCACCTTTATTAGTTAATAGAACAAACTCCATCTTGCCCATCGTATCAGCTTTTCTTCCCAGGAGTCTTGCAGGTATTACCCTGGTATCATTTAAAACAAGGCAATCTCCAGACTCAAGGTACTCTATGACATCCTTAAAAATCTTATGCTCTATCTCACCTGTATCCTTGTGAAGCACCATCAGCTTAGCCAAATCCCGTTCAACCAATGGTCTTTGAGCTATAAGTTCCTCAGGAAGTTCAAAATAGAAATCATGAACGTTCAAGTGACCATCTCCTATATGTCTTTGTCTCTTATGGTATCATAAACACTAATATCATTATAATAGAATTTCAGTATGTCCACAAACCCATACCCATTATCTGCCATGCCACGAGCTCCATACTGGCTCATTCCAACACCATGGCCGTATCCACTACCATTGAGTGTAAACACGGATGGGAAAAAAGGTATCTCCTTTATTATATTGTAGCCCATAGTGTATAAATTACCACCTGCATACACATTTATACCGCTGTTCCCGCCTACTAATGAGATATCTCCAGGCATTTTCCTTTCAACCAACCCTGACGAATTCATTACGTATATATCAGAGTCTGATTCAATATCAAACAGTGTACTCTTCAAACCCAATGTATTTCTTATTTCATTCTTTTCCATCTTGGCACTACCCTTCGTACCTTTGATGTCCATTTCCAGCACCCTTCCCGTATAGGACCTGGTCACATCAATACTGCTGATCTTGCCGATATCACCCTTGGTTGGCATAACCTTCTTAAGGATGTCGTCTGCACTATATGTTACACTCCAGTTGTCATAAGATGGAGCATATCCAATGGAGTAAGGATCCTTTTTCCCAGTAAACACCGGCGATGTCAAAGAATATATATCAGAAATATCTGCAGTATAACCACCACTGTGTGCATGGAAGAACGCCTCTATAGGTTTGCCCTGATACTCCAATATTATGCCCCTTGTTGCATCTACTGCCTTGTTTGTAGCTTGAGACTCTGATGATTTTCCTTTATAAACCTGGCTGTCAGTGGAGCAACCAACATCGAAACCGATGGATTTGAATTTATTGCTGTATAGAATGTTGTATACAGCATATGTTCTGGCTGCAACAGCCTGTGCCTTTAACGCTTCTTCTGGCCATGTTGCTGGCATCTCATTGGGCAGTACTCCGTAGAGATACTCTTCAAGGGGGAGTATATTGACCACTGTAATGCCACCCGGATCATTTCTTAGAAAAGAAATATCTCCTCTGTATGGCTTTCCCATTTCATATATGCAACCGCCAACAGGCTTAAAATATAATTCGCTACCAGCTGTATTAACAAATGCCATTAATGTATTACCATCTTTTTTCACAAGTATTGTATCCTCTATACCATCAACTAAGGTACCTGAAACCCCTTGTAAATTAATATGTGTTGGGTCTATAAAGCTTCCAACCCACACCTCATATCCACTGTTGTATGCCAGAAATGCATCCATTCCCTCCGATTTCAGCTCAGAGATCACTGCCATTGCCTCATCAAGATTATTATAATCGCCAACCTTTAAGTGGTAAGGGCCTGCATCAGCACCCTGCATAGTATCCTGTAGAGTATATACTCCATTTGAAAATGTGTAATATCCATCCTTTATAACCTTTATTGTCCCGCTATCTTTGATCGTCATCATTTTATCATATGCATTATCCTTATGTACAAGTATATCTATACCACCATCTGAAGATATGTCCACAACACTCATTGCCGTAGAATTATAACAGAGACCCACCCTTACAGTCTCCGGTATGCTATAACCAGCAAGCACATGAGAAAAATTGACAAATGATATTACTATGACTGCCATAAAAATCAATATCCTCGGCCGTTTCAATGTAACCACTCCTAATTATAGTATGAAATTGTATTCAGTACTGCTTAAAACCTTATTTAATCCCAACCCTAACATATCTTTTATGAATATTGAATTTCGCCCATGAGGAATACAACAATAAGTTTACATCTTGTAAAATAAAAACACTAATGATAGGACATTATGGCTGCCACATGCACAAAGAGTTTATCTATATGCATATGTTTACTACACCGTAAATCTGTCATAGTCAATCTTTATCCACTGGTATGTTAAAGTACTGGAAAGCACGTTTTGTTGCAACACGTCCCCTTGGTGTCCTCTTTATAAAACCAATCTGTAAAAGGTATGGCTCATACACATCCTGTATGGTATCTGCCTCTTCACTTATAGAAGCTGCTATAGTCTCGAGCCCTACAGGCCCCCCACCAAACTTTTCTATTATGCAAAGTAAAAACCTCCTGTCAATATCATCCAAACCAGTTTCATCTACATCCAAAAGTACCAGTGCTTCTTTAGCTGTCTTAAGGTCTATCTTGCCCATAGACTTTACCTGGGCATAGTCCCTCACACGTTTTAAAAGTCGGTTTGCCACCCTCGGGGTACCACGCGACCTTTTGGCTATTTCCATGGCACCATCCTCATCAATCTCAACGTTTAATATCTTAGCAGACCGTTTAATTATATCCATTAGCTCCCCAATATCATAAAAATCTAGTCTGTCTATAACTCCAAAACGGTCTCTCAAAGGTGAGGACAGCAACCCCACCCTTGTTGTAGCACCTATTAACGTAAATTTTGGCAGGCTCAACCTGATGGAACGAGCGCTCGGCCCTTTGCCAACTATAATATCCAAAGCGAAATCTTCCATAGCAGAATATAGGATCTCCTCTACACTCCTGTTGAGCCTGTGAATCTCGTCTATAAATAACACATCCTTCTCATTGAGATTCGTAAGAATGGCAGCTAAATCACCACTCTTCTCCAGTGCCGGACCTGAAGTAATCCGTAAACTCACACCCATCTCATTGGCTATTATACCAGCCAGTGTAGTCTTTCCAAGGCCCGGGGGACCATAAAGCAAAACATGGTCCAGTGGCTCATGCCTGGCCATGGCGGCTGCAATAAAAATGGATAGTTTATCCTTTATCTTCTTCTGCCCTATGTATTCATCAAGTCTTTGAGGCCTTAATGATGGCTCAATATCTTTATCATCCTCTACATACCGCGATGTAATGATCCTTTCTTCCACCTCTCATCACCGTCCCAATATCTTTAATGCCCCCACAAGTATTTCTTCAGTGTTAAAACCTGATACTCTATTTACAGCACTCACAGCCTCAATTCTTGTATACCCCAAGGCTATAAGCGCTTCAACAGCTTCCCCTTTTACATCCCTTTTGATAGCAATACCAGAGGTTGGCCTATTACTAGCCTTTTCCTCTAATTCTGTTATTATCCTGGTTGCTGTCTTTTTACCAATCCCTGGAATGCTCTCTAAAGCAGTACTGTTCTTGCTTGATATAAGCATATAAATCTCATCAGGGTTATATTTAGAAAGAATGTTAATTGCCATTCTCGGTCCCACACCATTGACCGACGTTAGATCAATAAAGGCCTGTCTTTCATCTTTATCGGCAAACCCATAAAGTATAATATCATTTTCGCGTATTTCAGTATAAGTATATAAGAACACCTCTCTGTCTAATTCAGGAAGCCGGCTTACTGTATTCTCACTGACCTTGATAGCCATTCCAAAGCCGCCAATCTCTATTATTGCTGTATTATTGTCTTCAATCCCTCTTAAAGTACCTTTAATATATTCCAGCATATATCATAACACCCCCCGCTCCCGGGCATTCAAACTGTGGCAATGACATATGGATACTGCCAGTGCATCTGCTATATCATCAGGCTTGGGCATTTGCTTTAAATTCAAGAGCGCTCTAACCATAAACTGTACCTGTTTCTTATCTGCGTTTCCATATCCGACAACCGCCTGTTTTACCTGTAATGGAGTATATTCAAAAACCTCAAGACCATTATTGGCACAAGCTGTTATGGCTGCTCCCCTTGCCTCACTCACAGTAATTATAGTCTTTTTATTTTTAAAATAAAACAATTCCTCAACAGCGGCACAATCTGGCTTTGCTGTCTTAATTAACATGTCCACACCTTTATATATATACTTTAATCTATCATAAGTCTGCATATCTGAGGAGGTTGTTATGGCCCCATAATCTATAATTTTAAAGTTTTTTTTATCATATTCCAGAATACCATAACCCATAATTGCAATACCTGGATCTATGCCCAAAACAATCATATCATCAGCTCCATTTTTCATTTTACCATATATCATTACACACTTAAACATATAATTAATCATTAAAAAAGAAGCCCCGTAAGAAGCCTCTTTCAATATTAAATCCATATATAATATTTGTTAAAGCAAACATATAAATCAGCTGCTTATTTCTGCCAATATCTGATATACCCTTTCTTCAGAGTCAACTACAATGCCTTCCCTTATATTTTCTTGATATTCCCTTCTCAATGAAATCAGCTGAATGTCAGTAAACTGGACAGGTGTCATTCCTCTATCCGGGTCATTTTTGTACACAACCACATAACCATCTTTTTCCCCTATTATATAGTGCCTTGGGCAATACCCGTCTTCCTCTCTGTATAAATGCACCTCAGTCGGTGAAAACGACTTTATTACCCAGCCCTTATATGCTTTTGCAAATTCCTCTTCCGTAAGACCTACATATTCAGTACTGACATCATCTTCATCAGTATATATCTCATTACATGACCTGTACAACCTTTCATATATTATTTTTGCTCCGGGTTCAATCACTTCCTTTAACAAGGGCGCTGTCTCAACAGCCTGGTTCCTTTCAGTCGTTGGCCTGTGTTTTACCTGTCTACTAACATCATAGCTTAAAAAGTAACTGACGGAAAACCCTGTAATAAGGAGAAGAGGCAGTATAATATAAAGCGCACTCCTGTTTCTCCTACGTGTAAACATAACCAACACCTCCTTCTCCCGTATTATTTCCATAAATATGCATAATATACAATTTATTTGATTTTATGTATCTTCAAATATATAATTATGCTTAGAAGGGAGAGAGAAAAAATGTCAGAAAGACAGGTTGTGGTCTTTAAGTTACAAGGTGAAGAATATTGTATAGACATCATGAAAGTGATGGAAATTATCAGAATGCAAGAAATAGTAAAATTGCCAGACACACCTGACTTTGTTGAAGGTGTGGTAAACCTACGTGGGAAAATAATCCCAGTCATTGACCTTAAAAAACGGTTTCATTTAGAAGGAAAGGAAATAAGCGAGGAAACGCGTATTATTATTACCGATACAGATGGCAAAACTGTTGGCTTTATAGTAGACAATGTGACTGAGGTCTTGAGATTGAATGAAGATGATATAGAACCTATAAATACTGATGTTGTAGGTATAGATAAGGACTACATAGCGGGAATAGGAAAACTGGAAAACAGACTTTTGATACTGCTTGACCTCAATAAAGTTCTGACAAAAGAAGAAAAATCAATTTTGAAAGAAGAGGAGTAGGACTTATCCTTGCTCCTCCTCTTCTTCTAAAAGCTCATCCGGTATTTCAAGATTATGATAGACGTTTTGCACGTCATCGTGCTCTTCTAGTCTATCAATCAATGCCAATATCTTCTTCGAAGTGTCAATGTCTGCCTGTACAGTGTTCTGTGGAATCATTCTGACTTCAGCATCTATCAAACTGTAGCCTTCCTCTTTAAGTTTACTCTTTACATTGCTGAAATTTTCCGGGCTTGTATATATTTCATAATCATCATCGCTATTTACGATATCATCGGCACCAGCGTCTAAAGCTAACATCATAAGTTCGTCTTCATTTACACCTTTGCCGTCTACAATAATAAGCCCTTTTTTGTCAAACATCCACGCTACACACCCTGTAGCACCGAGACTTCCACCGCTCCTGTCAAATATATGTCTCATTTCCGCTGCTGTCCTGTTTCTGTTATCCGTCATAGCTTCTACAATTACGGCAACTCCACCCGGGCCATATCCTTCATACATTACCTCTTCCAGGGTATCCCCGTAAAGTTCTCCCGTACCTCTTTTAATTGCCCTCATGATATTATCATTGGGCATATTATTCTCTTTAGCCTTATCAATAGCATCTCGGAGTCTGGAATTGCTCTCCGGATCTCCACCTCCTTCTCTGGCCGCAATGATTATTTCCTTAGCCAATTTTGTAAATATCCTGCCTTTTTGAGCATCTGTCTTTTCCTTTTTGTGCTTTATATTAGCCCATTTTGAGTGACCTGACATGGTTAAAACCTCCTATATAAATTTCTATAAATTGCCTGTGTATATTTGATATAAGAAGTCAATGTATTACTGGCTCTTATATCAAAATAAAATCTTTCTGCTTCTGCTGCATTTTTATTTATGCAGTGAATAAAGCCATATTCTATTGTATCATAAAAATTGTTTCAGGAATACCTTTTTATATGAATACGTAAACTTGATTATACGGCAATTATCTTAATAAGGGATATAAAAACAAGGCAAGCATGGCATATGACATCAGGCAAATATATATTGATGCCATAGCCATGCCTCTGTGAACTTTTTTACTGTTAATTTACGTCATCAAAAATCTTAGCTGTTCCACACTCTTACATGCCGCCGCTTAAACCTACAACTATACCGTCGGCTTCAACTTCTTTTACACAATCCCTCACCCAATTTACAATCTTCTCAGCAAGTACTTCTACACTCATTATTATATCTCCTCAAAATTAAATAGTTCAGTGCTTAAATACCTTTCACCTGTATCAGGTGCCACCACAATTACTCTTTTACCATGTCCCAACCTCTTTGCAATCTTCAAGGAAGCATAGATGGCAGCTCCGCTAGATATTCCAAGCAATATACCCTCTTTTATTCCTACCTGTCTTGCGGTCTCAAGAGCATCTTCGTCCCTTACTCTTATCACCTCATCTATGAGGGATTCGTCAAGTACTGCAGGGATAAATCCAGCGCCTATGCCCTGTATTTTGTGAGGAGAAGGAATGCCTCCTGATAGGACCGGTGAAGCATCTGGCTCTACTGCAAAAAGTTTTATAGATGGAATTTCTCTTTTGAGTACCTTTCCCACACCGGTGAGTGTACCACCTGTTCCAACTCCTGCTACAAAGGCATCTATATCTTTGCCCATATCCTTTAATATCTCTTGGGCTGTTGTCTTTTCATGTATCTCAGGATTAGCTGGATTTTCAAACTGCTGTGGCATAAAAAAATCTTCATTCTCATTAAGAAGTTCCTCGGCTTTTTTAATAGCCCCTTTCATACCCGCTGAACCTGGTGTAAGAACAAGCTCTGCACCATACGCTTTCAACAGTTTTCTTCTTTCAATGCTCATGGTCTCAGGCATTACAAGGATAACCCTATATCCTTTTGAAGCGCCTACCATGGCCAGGCCAATCCCCGTATTTCCGCTGGTGGGCTCCACAATTGTCATACCCGGCTTCAATATACCCTTTTTTTCCGCATCCTCTATCATGTTCAGAGCAATCCTATCCTTTACGCTTCCTCCTGGATTGAAATATTCCAGTTTTATATACACTTCGGCACTATCCTCATCTACTATGTTATTCAGTTTTACAATAGGTGTATTACCTATAAGCTCATATATTCGATTAGCTAACATATTTAAAACCCCCTATGGCAATAATATTTATTGCTATCATATTGAGTGTTGCATCATAAACACTCTTATCATAACTGAAAGGTTAAAAAATGCATACAATTGAATTTGTCAAACTCTCACTTATAGGTTTAATAACAGGAATACTTAATGGACTCTTTGGGTCTGGTGGAGGTACTATTGTAGTCCCAGCCCTGAACCTGATAATGAAAGCAGAGGTACACAAATGCCACGCTACAGCCATAGCAGTCATTCTGCCACTCACCGTGGTGAGCTCATTCATTTATATATTTAATGGCATAACCGACTGGCCACTCACCATAAAAGTTGGGCTTGGAAGTGTAGTAGGAGGTTGCATTGGTGCTTTACTGCTGAATAAAATAAAATCTACCCTGCTAAAAAAACTTTTTGGCATTTTTATGATAGCAGCTGCAGTCAGGATGTGGTTCAATTGATATTTTTCGCTATTGGCCTGGCCGCCGGTATAATAGGTGGTATGGGTATAGGAGGTGGTACCATAATGATACCCGCCCTTACTATATTCTTAAACGTTACCCAGCATACCTCGCAGAGTATAAACCTGATCACTTTCATCCCTATGGCTGTGGTAGCTCTTATTATACACATAAGGCAAAGAAATATAACTATAAAATACCTTTTGCCTTTAATAACGGGAGGCATCTTAGGCAGTGTCGCAGGCTCGTATCTGGCTATAAGCCTGTCCACGATAATATTAAAGAGGATATTTGCTATATTCTTATTAATAATGGGGATTTATGAGATTTTTAGTAAGACTCCAAAGCAGTAATCAATGTTCAAGGCATCTGACTATCTTGTAGATAACCTCTGCATCACACAGTCGTGATGCACCACCTTGAGGCCAAGACTCTCTCCCAGTGCAATCATCTCATCACTTTCTGCACCTGGTCGAAACCAGATAAATTCACATCTGCCCATGCATTTTTTGATAGGGCCTCATCAACCAGCTCTTCCATAGTAAAGTACCTCCAATCATATAATCAACTTTCCCTCTGATACGGGTAGATAAGTCTCCCCTTGGATGTCAATTATACATCTTCCTGATGTAATATCTACAGTATCAGAAAATACTGCATCCTCAGTGCCCTTTCGTAGATATAGCTTATACTCAATCCTGTCAGTATATATCTTATCAATGACATGCACTTTACCCATGAGATAGTTATCCAGCTTTCCAAGCACAGGATAGTCAAATGTCAAGCTGACCACATAAAATGGTGTATAAGTAACAATTTGTCCCTGGATTAAAGAATCCCGTGCAGCTCTTGAATAGGCTCTGGCCAGGCCTCCTCTTCCCAGCAGTATCCCACCAAAATAACGGGTCACCACAACTACCACATCAACAATTCCCATATTATTTATAACATCCAACACCGGAAGGCCTGCTGTGCCCGATGGCTCACCATCATCGCTATACCTCATAATGCCGTTTTTGAGTTTATACGCATATACATTATGAGTAGCATCCTTAAAAAAGTCTCTTATCTCCTCAATAAATCCAAATGCCTCATCCTCAACTGACACCCTTAAAGCATGACCAAGAAAATGAGACTTTTTCTCAATAAATTCACTCTCTCCTCTTTTTAGAATAGAGACATATGGTTCTAATTCCATTACATCACCTCTTGTTGCTATTATAGCATAAATAAAAGGGTGAGCAAAAACCCACCCCTATTCTTATATAGCTATCTTTTTCATTTCTTTGTATCTCTTATACGATAGATATACCAGCGATTTATCCTGACTATAAGTCACCATTTCAAGAGCATCTTCTATGGGATAAAAACCCCCATCCTGGAAGCCATCTTCTGTACTAACATTGTAATCTTCATCTTCAGTGGTCATGATATACCAAACAATCTCATTATAAACAGGGACCTTTCGTGTAATTGAATAAAACTCATAGCTGGTCTCACCCGCAGGAGAAATGATGTTTACATTTTTAAGTCCTGTTTCCTTTTTTACCCTCTCAATAGCAACATCGACATCCGTACGGTTATCCCTTATTACTCCCTTCGGGAGCACCCATTCATTTTTCTCATTCTTAAGGAGAAAGACGCTTTCGTCTTTAAATACAACCCCTCCTGCACAGCTACGCATTAACATTGATAAGCCCCCTCTTATTTATATTTATATATTTAATATTCTAAACCAATCTCAAAAATCCTTCTTTTATAATCATTATTTATAATTTGCAATTATTATAAAAATATACATAATTTAAAAAATCATACAGATACTCCTTATGCGGTTATGGTAAGGGCTTCGAGGTTTCTGACCACCTTTATATAGTTCACATCCTGGTCTTCTGGACCCTGGACATGGAGTGACGCATCTTTCATCTTCTCCACATACTCAACTATCTCCCTTGTTATCCTCTCTCCAGGATAAAGTACAGGAATACCCGGGGGGTAAGCATAAATAAACTCTGCACTTATCTGTCCAACACTGTCCTCAAGGCTCATCGCTATGGTTGCACTGTTATATGCCTCTCTCGGTGTCAACACCATCTCTGGTATTTCCGGTATATCCAGCACATTACTTATACCTATATATTTTAGATAATATTCATTGCTGATTTCCTTTAAAGCCTCTATGAGCTTATCAACTTTTTTGTAGTCATCACCTAATGTCATTACACAGAGGGTGTTATACATATCAGCAAGTTCCGGCTGTATAAAATACTTTTCCGCCAATATCGTCTCCAGCTCATATCCGGTTATACCCAGATTTCTAGCAGTAATTGTCACCTTGGTAGGGTCAAAGTCATAGACTCCTGGTTGACCTATTATATCCCGCCCAAAGCAATAAAAACCATCTATCTCATTTATCCTCTTTCTTGCATACTCAGCCACATCTATTGCATTATCCAACAACTCCTTGCCATGTAAGGCCATCTGCCTCCTGGCTACATCCAGCGATGCAAGAAGGATATAAGAAGGGCTGGTTGTCTGAAGCATACTCATCACATTCTTTGCCCTGTTAATGCTTATTCTGTCACCTTTTATGTGAAGCATAGATGCTTGAGTCATAGCACCAAGTATCTTATGTGTACTTTGAGCGACTATATCAGCACCTGCCTCAAGGGCAGATATAGGGAGCCTATCATTAAATCGCAGATGAGGACCATGAGCCTCATCCACCAGAAGCGGGATATCGTAGCTGTGCACAATTCTTGCAATTGATTTTATATCAGAAGCCACGCCATAGTAGGTAGGATTTATTATCAAAACAGCTTTGGCATCGGGATTTTCTTCCAGTGCCTCTTTAACCGCTTCAGGTGTTACACCCATCGCAACACCAATGTTCTTATCTATTGCAGGTTGTACATAGACAGGTATTGCACCGCTTAAGATTATACCAGCGGTCACAGACTTGTGGATATTACGTGGAACAATTATCTTGTCACCTTCACCAACTGCGCTCATTATCATTGCCTGTATAGCACCGGAAGTACCATGAATGCAGAATAAGGTTGCATCAGCCCCGTATGCATCGGCTGCCAGTTCCTGAGCCTCTTTAATGACACCTGTTGGTTTGTGCAGACTGTCCACCTGATCAAAAACAGTCACATCAATAGACAACACATTATAACCCACAAAATTCCTGAATTCTTCGTCCATCCCCTGTCCCCTTTTATGACCGGGTACATGATACGGAATGGTGTTATTATACGAATATTCCAATAAAGCGTCAAAAAGCGGGGTTTTTGCTTGATTTAGCCTGAACAACTTAACATAACACCCTCTTCCTTTAATATTTACAATTCTTCTCGTTGGTTCTCTTATTTCAACAAAGATTATATGACGGTCCAATCCAAAATGCAATAATTTTTTTGATAGGCAAACGTTTTTTAAGAATTTATTAGAAATATATTTCAAATAATAGACATGAGGTGAAAATTATGATTGTAGTTTACTATGACTATGGAGGGACTCACACCTCTGTAGTAGCGGCAGCAGTACACTTGGGCAGACTAAATCCGGAAAAGGTCCCTGAAGGTAAAGAATTAATAGATCTTCCTCTCTTTGATAGGATTACACAAAGCGATTTGGGACATATTATTTACAATGGGACAAGTATAGACGGAAATAACATTTATACCTTAGGCCTTAAAAAGGCTAAAAATCTGGTTATACCTGCTGTAGAGGATATGTATAAGGCTGTCTTTGGAAATACAGATGGGCTTTATTTGGTCGATGTGAGTTCTGCAACAAACTTTTATATGAAGCTTGGCGGTCTTTTATCGCGTGGAATGAGACTCCAGTTTTTGGGACTTCCTTTAGTTGTTTACGGTACAAGGAAGGCTTACCGCAATATAGTCCGACTGGTGTTCAATACTAAAAATGCAGTAAAGGATTATCCTGGAATACAAAAATAAAAGGTGGAATATTCCCTCCACCTTTTTATTATTTATGTCTGGTCCAATCCCTCTAATACCTTGTCATACATGTCAATCCTGCATTTATTTCGCTTATGATCCCAGTGAAAGCAGAGCTCACAGCTTTTTGCTCCCTCAAGAATAGAATCTTCAAAGCTGTTTTCCAGTGTAAAATCCGGGCATCTTTCTCCCACTGCCATGAATTCTTGCCTGCTACCCATTAAGTATCTTTCCCCTTTCATTTTTTATTTATATTATCCAAAAGTAAAATATTTTATAAACGAATTTTCCATCTGCTTTTGTTTTTTATATAAGAGTCTATGATATCAGCGGCCTGTTTTGCCCGGTTGGCCCACGAGTTTTTACGTGCAAACTCAATCCTTTTCTCAATATTAAAGTCCTTTTCTCTCAAAGCCCTGCCTATCATTTTTGAAAATGAGGCAGTATCTTCCGCAATATAGGCCAGGCCGCTTGAAATTATCTCAGGTAACGGGGTTGACACCACAGGTTTTCCCGCACTCATGTATTCAAAAAATTTAATTGGGTCGCTCCCTTCCGTCATTTCGGTTATTTTAAATGGTATCATACAGACGTCCATGTATTGAAGGTACTGGGGAAGCTGTATATATTCCTTTCTACCTAAGAAAAATGCGTTCTGCGCTTTAAAAGGTACAGAGAATTCGCTGTACTTTGGACCAATAAACACAAAGTTATAGGAAGGATTAGATACTACGGTATCTCTTATTATGTCCCAGTCGAGCCACGTGGACAATGCACCAATAAATCCAACTATCGGCTTTCCGGTAGGAATATCTTTGGGTGGGTGTGTATAAATGAATCTTGCCTTATTGAAATGCTCAAAATCAGCCCCATTTTTTAACATATGCAGGTTTTCATGAGGCCACATATAGTTATACAGTTTTCTCGACACTGTAAAGACAATGTTAGCTTTTCTCTTTATCTCAGCCATATCTTTTTCCCATACTGCAAATTCTTCGCTTGGGAAATCCACCGCATCAAATACTACCACATTCTCTCTAAATTTCTTACCCAAAAGCCTTACATGTGGTGGGTACGTTATCCACAGTACAATAGGCGGTGTAACCAAAGCATCATATTCTACTGGATATAGCTTGTCATTCACAATTATTAGATTATCATCCTCAACCGCTATTCTCTGACCGTCTTTTATATAGTTATTATTATTAAAAAAGATACATCGAATGCCAAGTCTTGAAAATTCTTTCATTAACTGCTGGGGTCTCTGGTAAAGCCACTTGTAATCAATTGTAGGAGGATATATTATGGTCATCTGCACCCCTCCTTTATTGCTGGCGCTTGCCTGAATTGTTCAATATTGTAATAGTTTCCATGCCATAAACATTAAAGAGGCATGGGTATCTTAAATTTTCTACTTCTGCTAATTTGTAACAGCCATGTTTATAGCAGGGTTTTCCAAACCTGGGTAAAGCCGAACAGCCATTGATCATATTCAAAGACCTCAAAAGGCATCTATGCCTAAAATCTTTAGTGTCTATTTTGATCTCTTCAATTATTATCTCATGCTCCAAATTGACTGCATCTCATCTATAATTATATGTTCACGTATTCTTCTCTTAACCCCGCATCCTTTCTCATATCTTATACCTCTAAAACATTTTATGCTTTTAAAATGAGTAGGTGAAAGCCTCATTAAATAATTGCACCGGGATATAAAACTATGTCTATGTAAATCAGTGAAACTTCCTCCTTACCAGAACAGTTTATATTATCCGTTTAGCTGTATGACAGACGCGATCATACTGCGCTTTGTAATATATACCCAAGATATATTTTCTTTAATAAAAAAATATGTTTGTCCTTTATATCATTTAGGTAGGATTTTTTTTATTTATGTAGAATATATACTACGGAGTGGAATTTTTTGTACCGGGGGTATAAAATGGAAAGAAACAGGTATTTTACCATTATTCTCATCCCCCATTCAACCGGTAAACCCTTGTCCATAAGGATCCCTTTATACGTTATATGGGCGACTCTGGTAACCGTACTGTCAATAATTATTTACTCATTGTTTTTGACCAATTCATACATAGAAGTTAACAATAAAAAGGAGTCTCTATCTGCTCAGGTAATTAATTTAGAAAAGGAAAAAAGACAAAAAGAATCTGAAATCAGTACATACGAGATTGAAATTAACCAGATATCGGAGTATCTGAAAAATCTAAAAGCCCTGGAGGCCGAGGTACAACAAAAAGTAGGCCTCGAACAGTCCACTCCATCCCGAAACAATCTTGATAGGATAAGACTTTTAGAGTCACAAGACGGCGTGAGTAATGATGATATAATTGATGAAATAAAAGGCATTATAGAAGAATATCAAAATCTTTTAAAGGACATAGAGGAACGGGAAAAATATCTTCGTAATGTACCCAACCTGTATCCGGTAAATGGAAAAGCATCCTCAGGATATGGTAACCGAATCAATCCCATAACAAGGTCTTGGGAGTTTCACTCCGGTCTGGATATTTGTGCTGACTATGGCTCTACAGTCAAGGCCGCCTGTGATGGTGTTGTAAGCTTTACTGGCATAAAAAGTGGTTATGGTCAGACAGTTATAATAAAAAACAGTTATGGGTTTACAACATTATACGGTCATAACTCAAGGTTACTTGTAAAAGAAGGACAAAAGGTCAAGAAGGGTGATCCCATAGCCAAGGTTGGCAGCTCTGGATTGAGTACGGGTCCTCATGTGCATTTTGAGGTCTATAAAAATGGGGTAAGGGTGGATCCTTTAAAGTATCTCATGGGGGGTGAGTAATATTTTTGGAAAAAGAACTGTAGTAAGCACAAACAGCGACAAAATTACCACGCTTATTGGTTCAGAGACATCCATAACAGGAAACATTAAGTCAGAAGGAACATTGAGGATTGACGGTATATTAAATGGCGGAATTGAAACTTCGGGAGACGTGATTATTGGAGAAAACAGTGTGGTAACCGGAGATATTAAAGCAGCAAACACTGTTATAGCTGGAAGACTCAATGGAAATATAGACTGCAGTGGGACAGTCTCCATTGGAAGCAGTGGAAAAGTTTTTGGAGACATCAAATCATATAACCTACGAATAGTGGAGGGCGCTATCATCGAAGGAAGATGCAGTATAAGGAATGAGGATGACCATACAGTATTCTTGAATTCTTCAAAAGAGCCTGCATGATGGCTCTTTATATTTTCCAACAGGGGGTTGATAGATATGAAGGTGTATATATCTGCTGATATGGAAGGTATTAGCGGTGTTGTAAACAATGAGCATACAGACAGGAACGGTAGAGAACACGACAGGGCAAGGATCTGGATGACAGAAGAGGTGAATGCAGCCATAGAGGGGGCTCTGGATGCTGGGGCTACAGAGATAATAGTAAATGATTCCCATGGTACAATGAGAAATATAATATTGGAATCTTTAAACCCGGCAGCAAAACTTATTACCGGTTCCCCTAAAAGATACAGTATGGTAGAGTGCTTAGATGAAACTTTTGATGCTGCTATATTCATAGGTTACCACGCCAGGGCTGGTTCCAGCGGTGTGCTATGCCATACCTACACTGATTCTGTTGAATACGTAAAAATAGACGAGAAGGAGGTTGGTGAGACTGGTATTAATGGCGGAGTAGCAGGTTATTACGGTGTCCCTTTAATATTAGTTTCTGGTGACGATGTTCTCTGCAATGAGGCAAAAGCCCTGATACCGGGGATATACACAGTCGAAGTTAAAAAAGCTCTCTCAAGAAATGCGGCGCTCTGCCTATCCTTGAATTCTGCCCATAGTCTCATAAGAACAACAGTAAAAGAAGCTCTTTTCCATAAAGACAATATAAAACCTTTAACGTTTAATAAACCTGTATTATTAGAAGTAAGATTCACAAATCCAGCATACGCTGATGCAGCTTCTACAATACCAGGGGTCAAAAGGATTGATTCAAAAACACTGACTTATATGTGTGATGATTATCTTATTGCCTTTGATGCTTTCAGGTCTATGATCAATATTGAGTCATAAAAAGGAGCCCATATGGGCTCCTTTTTATGACTGCCTATCTAAATTGGCATTCCTCTCACTGGATGATGGATTTACTGTACCTATCTCTTGACTGGCGTAGCTGCTTATGTTTGACCACATGGACTTTTCTATATTACTATTGGTGGCACCTCCCCAATCCTGGCCAGGCCTATCCCCGTAAACCTGGTTTCCGTACTGATAGACAGGCGTCTGGTTAAAACCGGATTGATTCGATGCACCCTGCATGGTCGCATTCATACCTTGCCATATAGATTGCATTTGACTATTTAAATTGTTTATATTGGTTTTTGCGTTGTTGAGGTCCTGTTGATTTGCAGGAAATGACTTATACCAGCCTTTCCTGTTCATTACCTGAAATATCATGTATTGATTGTTAAACTCGTCATTCAAAATACTTGTCAGATCACTTCTCATCGATGTATCAGAAGCTTCAGAAACTGCCTGTGTATACGTGCTATTAAGCAGTTTTTGAGAATTAATACAGTCTAAAGCTATATCCCTATCCTGAAAATACATTTGATCACCTCCTAAAATTGATAGTTATGTTGAGCTTGTGTAGTAAAAGGCGGCTGAACTGTAGTAATATTCTGTCCAGCCCTCGCAGAGTTCAGATGTCTTATAAGGGTGTTATAATGATTTTGATGCTTCTGCGCTACATGACTGCATACATTCTTGAGTTCTGTGTCATTGGTCATCTGTGCATAGTTTGTAAACTTGCTTATCATACACATCTCCTGCATAATCTGGTCCTGCAAAATCAACAGTTCTCTTTCTGTAAGATTTTCCGCCATACTATACCCTCCTTTTATATTTTTTTCGTTACTTATTATCCCACTAATATTCACGTTTTATACAAAAAACCGCTATAATAGCGGTTCAGTTTGAATATAATTTTCATTTCTTAAAGCTAAAAGAATGTCACGTATAATATTAATTCCACCTTCAATCTCATCCTCATTGGTTGATGCAAAACCAAGTCTTAAATGATTATGTTCAGGATTATTCAAATAAAAGAAACTACCAGGAGCTACAATTACCTTTTCTTTCAAGGCCGCCTCATAGATTTCCCTGTCGTTTAAGGATATGGGAAGTGTAAGCCAGAAGTTTAAACCACCATCAGGTATTTTGAATGTAATGCCTGTGTTTTTTATATTATTCAAGCATTCTGCCATAAAGTCCCTTCTTGCCTTGTAGACATGCCTCAGCATTTCAGTGTGTTTATCCCACAGCCCTTTATCTAAAAACAGCTGTAATGATCTTTGGAAAAAACCGGATGTAGCTATATCGCTGCTATACTTTGCTGCCTGTATGGATTCCAAGAGCATATCGGGAAGAACCATGAAAGCTAACCTCAGTCCCGGCATGAACACCTTAGAAAAGCTTTTAATAAATATAACATTGTCAGCATGGGAATAGTCCCAAATGGGCGTTGGCCTTGAATCATAATATATGTCACTAACAAAATCATCCTCAACTATAAAAAAACCATATTCCCTGGACAATTTCATAATCCTGCTCTTTATCTCATCAGAATAGCGTACCCCTGTTGGGTTTTGAAACATCGGCATCAAGTAAAAAAGTTTTATGTTATGTTTTCTCAATATTTCTTCAAGACGTTTTATATCTATACCCTCATTGGTCACTGGAATATCTATTATATTTGCGTTGCGGGATTTAAATACAGCTATCGCACCGGTGTAAGTTGGTCTTTCCACAAGGATATTGTCTCCCTGCCCTACCAGTACCTTGGATATTATATCCAGTCCTTGCTGTGCACCCGAAATTATCAGTATTTTCCGTGGGTCTGTACTTATACCATCTTTTGCTAAAAGACGGGAGAGAGATTCCCTCAATGGTCTGTACCCCATGCTTTCCTGGTATGTAAAGGCCATTCCACCATCTCTGTCCAGTACCTCGGCAAATATTTCCTTAAATTCTCTTACAGGGAAAAGCTCATGGGATGGATTTGAGCTGGCAAAATTGATATACCTGCTCCCTATTGGCCTGGATATGCTGTCAACAATCTCTGGCTCAACATCACCGGAGAGATCGAACTTATAGTTTACAGCCCCTATATATGTACCACTGCCGACAATGGAATAGGCTATACCCTTTTTTTCCAACATGTGATATGCATTTACCACAGTGACTGTATTTACACCAAGTAACTTTGATAGTCTCCTTATGGTTGGAAGCTTTGTGCCTTCTTTTATTATACCTTTCTCCACCATGTCTTTAATTTGTATGTAAATCTGCATATAGAGCGGCTCTTCACGCTTTTTATCAATCTTGATGAGGTTTTCTATACCCACAGGCACACCTCCAGTTCATTGCTTCCATGGGCAGAGCAAAAACTCCATGATATCTATTAATAGAAAAAGACAAAGACCAATTATACCTAATATCATTATACCCGAATACATATCTAAGTAGTTTACTCTCATCCACGAATCCATGATAAAGTATCCAATGCCATACTTCGTACCAAAGGTCTCAGTAAAAAACAGCACAGAGACCGCCGTCCCAAGACCAACCCTTATTGATGTCAAAATCTCTGGCATTGCAGCCGGTATGACAATCTCCTTGAATATACCTAACCTTCCGGCCCCCAGGGCCATGAGAGAATAATACGTCTCTTCTGGTATTCCTTTTACTGCGTCCCTTGAGGATACAATAATCTGAAATACCACAATAAGCATTATCATTATTATTTTGGACAACTCCCCGAGCCCAAAGATGAGCATTACCACAGGCAGAAAAGCAATCTTTGGTATGGGATAAAGCAAATATACTACAGGAGACATCACACTGTCTATTCTGGGTATGTAGCCCATGGCCAGGCCCAGTGGCACGCCAATAGCTATTGACAGTATAAGCCCCATGAATATCCTGTATATGCTATACATAACATGGATTGCAATTTTTGCCTTAAATATGATATATGTGTTTACAAAAACATTTAAAGGAGATGGTATTATGGGAAGATTGGCTATTATTGATAATACATACCAGACAGCTACAACACCTATCATTGCATAGATGTATCTAAAATACCCTTTAAGACTCATTGTGGCTGTCTCCCCTTATTATTTTCCTTATTTCCATCTCCATCTCATAAAACTCATTTTTAATCCTGAGGTCCTCAGTACCAAAGAGCGGGTTTTCTATAATCTTAATTATCCTGCCCGGTGATGGTGAAAGAATGGCAATCTTCCTGCCAAGATATATAGCCTCGTCTATACTGTGAGTCACCAATACCGTAGATACCCTATATTCATTCCAGATTTTAAGGAACAAATCCTGCATTTCCTCTCTGGTAATTGCATCCAATGCCGAAAACGGTTCATCCATAAGGAGAATACTCGGTCTTAAAACAAAAGAACGGGCAATAGCTACCCTTTGCCTCTGTCCGCCGGAAAGCTGGCCGGGATATCTATCTAGCAAATCTCTAAGCCCCAATCTTTCCACGATATACTGTATATATTCTGTATCACCTTTATATCCTCCCTTCATTTTGAGCCCCAAAGTCACATTGTCGTATACGTTCCTCCATGGTAATAGACCATAGTCTTGAAGAATAAGGCCAATGCGCTGCTCTGACGCGTTTATATGCTTTCCATCAATCAGCACATTCCCTTCATATTCTTTGATTATACCCGAAAGTACATATAAAAATGTAGATTTGCCGCATCCCGAGGGCCCTATTACTGCACATATATCACCGTTGTTTATGGTTAGGTTTATATTGTCCAGTGCTAAAAAACATCTATGCCTCTGTCTATATCTTACCGTCAATCCTTTTATTTCTATCATGGGATATTACCTCACAAATTCATCGTCAACAAGCTCCTCGTAACTATAGCTCTTTTTGACCAACTGTTTGCTTGTAAGCCAGTCTATTACATCATCCATATCTTCTTTAGATGGAATCTCTGCTTTTGTGTAAGATGGGAGCTGGATACTGCCCTTTATGTCCTCTGGAAATCCAGCTTCCTTTATTATAAGATCTATATATTCTGTAACTGGTTGATTCCCCAGATATTCTACAGCCCTGTTATAAGCTTCATACACAGCCTTAATGCCCTTCGAATTTTTCTTTATAGCGTCAGATGTAAAGACCATGACTCCCGGGTTTATTCCAAGTCTATCTGAACTGCCCAGAAGTTTTGCTCCGTTCTTCACAGCTTCGGAAGCAAGTGGATCAGGCAAGGTTGCGGCGTCTACCTTGCCGTTTTGCAACATTTCGAGCCTTGTTGGTATTTGAGGTATGATTACCTTATTTATATCTGTACTCTTGAGGCCAGCATTTTCCAGTATTTTATCTGTAGTGTATTCTATAATGGTATTGGCAGATATTGCTATATTTTTACCCTTAAGGTCTGCTATGCTGTTTACGCCTGCATCTTTGTTCACCAGCAGTTTATAGCTCCCATTTGTCATAGATGTAATCTTTACATCAAAACCTCCGTCCTTGGCAAAAGCTGCTGCCAACATGTCAGATACAGCGCCATCTATATTACCGCTCTGCAGTGCGCTGTCTCTTTCTTGGGCACTCTTAAAGTGATGTATTTCCACATCCACACCTGCATCCTTGAAATACCCATTATTTAGCGCTACTATAAGCGGTATAGAGTCAACATCTGGCATAACTCCTATCCTGATAACTGTATTATTCTTACCCGATGAACAGGCCGTTAATGATAACATTATTATAACCAAAATTATACATGACAACAGTCTTTTCATATAAGCACCACTTTCCTTTCATCAATATTATTTTCAACAGTTATAGGTATATTAGAGCGTGCATAATATTCATCCAAATTATGGATATATAATCGTTAACCTGTAAAAGGGGTTATAAGCCCTCATTCCATTCATAATACAAGCCATTGTCAATGCCAAGGCTTAGAAGTATCCTACCAACAATAAAGTCCACCATCTCCTCCACACTCTGCGGCTTGTCATAGAAGGCAGGCATGGCTGGCAATATTATTGCACCCATTTCACTTAAAGTAAGCATGTTTTTAATATGTATTGTATTTAATGGAGTCTCTCTCGGCACAATCACCAGTTTTCTTTTTTCCTTGAGTACAACATCTGCAGCCCTTTCTAAAAGATTCCCTGAAATTCCAAGAGAGATCTTAGATAAGGTAGACATTGAGCAAGGTACAACAATCATAGCCTCTGTCTTGAACGAGCCACTGGATATAGGTGCAAAAAGATTATCTATATCATAGTTGAAAATGTTATGCCCGTATCTGTCAATTATACCCTCAATGGTACAGCCTGTCTCATATTTCATAACCTTTTCACCATTACGTGTTGCGATAATATAGACCTCGTTATTTCTTTTTAAAAGTTCATCTATTAATCTTATGGCATATATAGTGCCACTGGCCCCTGTAATGCCAACAATATACCTTGGCAATTTATCACCTCGAGATTATTTTTTTCATCATGATACTTAAAATATTCTAGGCATACTGCATTCAGCAGATTTTACTGTAATAAAAATATATCTGCAGTTGTAAATATCAACAGGACTACACTTACCACTTCATTTATATCATAGGAAGCAATTCTAACATTTCTCAGGTTGGTAGGTGAGACTATGGAGTGCTCAAGATATAATAGATATGCATCTATGGCCAGGCCAACGAGATACAACCATCCCATATTCATAAGGAAATACAGATACACAAGCAATGCCATGGCAGCCAAATGAAATCCCGTTGATATCTTCAAGGCATTTTCTATTCCAAATCTGGCAGGTATAGAATATATGCCATGATTTCTGTCAAACTCCACATCCTGAGTGCCATATATAATGTCAAAACCTGCAATCCACAGTGCAACCACTGCACCCAGCACAAGAGATGGCCAACCTATCTCTCCCTTTACAGCCATCCATGCGCCAACCGGCGCTCCACCGCATGCTATACCAAGAATTATGTGACATAGCCAGGTAAACCTCTTGGTGTATGAATATACTATGAAGATAGCCAATGCCAGTGGTAAAAGCTCAAGACACAGGTAATTTAGTTCATAGGCAGCCAGAGTTAGGAGTGCAAAACATAAAACCACAATCCCTATAACCTCATAATCCTTTATTATACCACGCGGTAGATGCCTATTTGACGTCCTTGGATTCATGGCATCAATGTCTTTATCTATAAGCCTATTCAATGCATTGGCACCGTTTCTAGCGCCCACAAGTGCCACCAGTATCCAGAATATAACACGTAAGGACGGAAGACCGCCCGCAGCCCAAAGCATAGAGATAAGCCCAAACGGTAGAGAAAAAAGGGTATGGGAAAACATCACCAGGTCTCCATACTGCTTTATCCGACTAAATACCATATTCCTTCCACCTTCTATCTACCATTTCCTTGATTTCTTTATCCATCACTATATCATCAGGCCATTCCCTGGTATGTCCTTCTTCAGGCCACTTCTTTGTAGCATCTATACCCATCTTGTGCCCATAATGAGGCAAAGGAGAGGCATGGTCTAGGGCATCCAACGGACCGTCAACTATAACTACATCTCTCTTTGCATCTATATTGTTAAAAATCTTCCATGCTACAGTGGACATGTCCTGTGGGTCCACATCCTCATCTACCACTATTATCATCTTTGTATACATCATCTGCCCCATACCCCATAGGGCGTGCATCACTTTTTTGGCCTGGCCGGGATATCTCTTCTTTATAGATACTATAACACAATTGTGAAACACGCCTTCTAACGGGAAGTTTATATCCACTATCTCCGGGCATTGTATCTTAATTAAAGGCAGAAAAATCCTTTCCGTAGCCTTTCCTAAAAAGCAATCCTCCATAGGAGGTTTTCCCACCACTGTAGCCGGATATACCGGGTTTTTCCGATGTGTTATACATGTCACATGAAAGACAGGATACATATCTTTGAGTGAATAATAACCAGTATGGTCCCCAAAGGGTCCCTCTTCTCTCATTTCATCAACATTTACATATCCCTCTAATACAAACTCAGCATTTGCCGGGACGTAGATATCATTGGTCTTTGATTTCACTATCTCCAGTGGTGCCTTCCTCAAAAAACCTGCAAAAAGCATTTCATCAATCTCTTTCGGCAGAGGTGCTGTAGCAGAGTATATGGTTGCAGGGTCACATCCAAGGGCTACTGAAACTGGCATCCTACCGCCCAATTTTTTATACTTCTCATATATCTCCCTGCCATCCTTGTGTATGTGCCAGTGCATTCCCGTAGTCCTCTCATCATACACCTGAAGTCTGTACATACCCATGTTCTGCTGACCTGTTTCAGGGTCTTTCGTAATTACCAATGGAAGAGTAATAAACCTACCTCCATCCTGAGGCCAACATTTCAAGACGGGTAGTTTATTTAAGTCAGGCTCTTCCACCACTTCTTGTGATATTGCCCTCTCCACTTTTTTGGGAAATATTTTTGCCAACCTGGCCAGCTTCGGTACAGATCTAAGTCTGTTCATAAATCCCACATAACTGCCCATATCCATAAGTTCATATATTTCCCTGGCAATATCATCTATTTTATCCACCTCAAAGGCAAGGTTGAGCCTTTCATATGTTCCAAAGGCATTTATCAATACAGGATACGGAGAACCTTTTACATTCTCAAACAGGAGGGCAGGTCCTCCTACCTTTACTACTCTATCGTATATCTCTGTTATCTCTAAGTCCCTATCAACCTCTGCCCTTACCCTCTTCAATAACCCTTTTTCATCCAGAACCCTAATAAAATCCTGTAAATCCCTATAAGCCATGTTATCATCCCTTTAATTTTCTCTATTTACCAGATCGTCAGTTAACTCAAACAGAAAGTCTCTAAATTCATTATGAGGAAGCTTGTTGAGTTCCTCCTTAGCCTTCTTACTGTATTTATCCATAAGATCCTCAGCGTATTTTATTCCACCGTATTTAATGACCAGTTCTATTATCTTCTCTATCTCATAGGGCTGATTATACAGAAGATCTTTAAGCTTACCATTATTATCCTTCTCCATAGCATAAATCAAAGGTAAGGTATATATACCATCTTTTAGGTCATTGCCCACAGGTTTTCCAATTTTAGTCTCATCACCTATGTAGTCCAGGATATCATCCTTTATTTGAAAGGCCATACCTAAAAACATACCAAATCGCTTCAGCGAGTTTGTCACATCTCTGCTGCAATGCGAAATGTTAGCCCCAAGTTCACAGCTCAGCATAAAAAGAAGTGCTGTTTTAGAACGTATTCTCCTCAGATATTTATATACAGACATATCTTTAGAAAATCTTGAGCAATACTGTTCTATTTCACCTTCACACACCGATTTTATTATAGATGCAATATGGACGAGAGTATCTACATCCTCTTTTACACTAAGTATACTAAAAGATGTACTAAAAAGGTAATCTCCAGCAAAAATAGCAACGTTCACACCATACTTCTGGTGCATCGTTTCCATGCTTCTCCTCGTTTTTGCCTCATCTATTATATCATCATGGATAAGGGTCGCCATATGGAGTATTTCAATAGATGAGGCTATCCTCATGATTTCATCCATGTTGTACTCCCCAAAATGAGCACTGGCTATAGTAAGGGCAGGTCTGAGCCTCTTGCCCCCTGCCGATACCATTGTACTGATAGCAGAGCCTATCAGCTCATTTTTTGAGGATAAAAATCTTCTTAATGTACCCTCAAATGCATCCATTTCTTCTTTAATCACAGGATACTTATCCCATAATGTCAAATTAAACACCTGCCAACGCTTAATATGTTACTTGATCTACATTTTTCATCCTGCCTGAAATTCTCACCACAACCCTGTGGGGCAGACAGATAATATTTTCTCCTGATCTGTCTATCCATCCCTGCCTCACACATACCCTGTCTGGGCAATTGGCATCGCTAATACGTACCTTACCGCCCTTTATCTCAACCACGTTATATCCGCCGCCATCCACCTTGACAGTGACAGTCTTGTCCTTGCTTAGTGGAAGCTCTTCATATAGCTTGCCGTCTACCTCAATATATACGGTGTCACCTGGAAACGTCGGTCTTAAAATAGAATAGGCAAACCCCACTATAGAAAAGACAATAATCGCTACTATAAGTATTTTATCGCCTATCTTCATAGGTATACTCCTTATCGGTTATTTCTAAAATATCCTTAGCACCAGCAGTTGAATATATCTTTTTATCCGACGTTATGATAATGGCCTCAATACCATCTAAAGATTCAACCAGTTTCAATCCCTTATCAATCCCAAGCACAAATACAGATGTGGAAAGGGCATCTCCATCTATAGACCTGTCGCTGACTATAGTTGCACTTACTATGCCATTATCAGATGGATAGCCTGTAGTAAGATCAAATATATGATGATACCTCTTGCCATTTACTTCAAAATACCTCTCATAGTTGCCAGAAGTAACCACAGATTTGTCCTTAACCTTTACTATAGCAACATAATTCCCCCTTGAACTGAATGGGTCTTGTATACCTATTCGCCATTCACTGCCATCCGGTTTTGAACCCATGGCATATACATTCCCACCAAGGTTTATGATTGCACTACTTATGCCATCACTCTTTAACACATCTTTTACAGCATCAGCTGCATATCCCTTAGCTATACCACCAAGATCCATCATCATGCCTTCGCTGGATAATTTTACTTCCTTTTTAGTATCATTAACCTCTATTTTTTTATAATCAATTAGTTTTAAAGCATTCTCTATCTCTTCTTTTGATGGTACCCTAGCATGCTCTGTACCAATACCCCACAGCTTTACCAGAGGTCCTATACTAATATCAAACATGCCATTTGTCATATCACCATATTTAATTCCTTCTTTAATCACATAAAATGTATCCTCATCCACTTTTACGTAATTTTTGCCAGCAGCTTCATTTATCTTTACCACATAGCTGGATGGAAGTTCTGGCGACATCTTGTTGTCAATATCTCTTATGCGGGTAAAGGCATCATTGACTGCCTTGTCAGCGATGGCTTTATCTCCATAGGCAGTAATCTCTATGTTGGTATCCAACATAAAGCCATTTTTTGTAACAGGTTCTGTTTTTGCACTTCCTGTACATCCCTGTATTATAGACACCAAGAATAATAAAACTACTGCTACCAATGCATTTATTCTGTATCTCATCAAACGACCTCCATTAATATGTCATAGTGCGGCATGTCAATAACATCATAGTGCCTGGCACTTGTTTGAGATACTACAACATCAGTTTTCTGCATTTCGCCAGGTATACCTCTATGAGGTGTCTGTGTCTCCAACTCGCATCGGGTACTCTTACTAAATAGCTGGTTTATACCTTAATACTATTTTCTATTTTTTATAGGATCCATCTAAAATAAAGCCCTTCTATTGAAAGCAAAGGTATTTTATATGGTTATATTCGAGTTGCCTCTCATGCTATATGACACACCAGAATATTTCATAGTAATATCCAACCATACATATATATACCTTAAAAAGGCTCAACCCCACAACACAGAATTGAGGTCCATAATTGTTAAAGCTTTGGCATAACCAAATTATATAATTCGATAAAACATCAAAAACTCCTTTTTTTATAAATAATTTTTCATCAATCCATTTTCAATTTTATATTATACAACTAGTTATACATATTTGTTAAAAAAATTTTTTTAATGCTTTAAATTAAGGATACCATTTTTTATTTCTTTGTTATATAATTATCTTGGATTGCTTGACTAATATTTAATCAATAGGGGGGCAAGTAAATGGCAAAAAGGTACAAAATAATTGTCCTTGGAGGCGGATTTGGCGGCCTTGCAGCAGCTCAGAAATTGGACAGATACCTATGGAATCGAAAAGATGTAGAGATAACCCTCATCAACAAGACCGATAAACAGGTATATATGACTGAGCTCCACGAAGTAGCCGGAAATCGCATCCCGCCGGAGGGCGTGCTTTATTCCTTGAAAGAGGCCCTTGAGAGTACAAGGGTTAAACTGGTCATAGACAATATCACCAGAATTGATGTCCAAAATAAAAAACTTTATTCCGACAGTAGTGAGTATGAGTTTGACTACTTGATTGTCGGTTGTGGCAGTCAGCCAACATATTTTGGCATACCTGGCATGAAAGAAAATGCTATGACTCTCTGGTCCTTAGAGGATGCAATAAAGATCAGAGACCACATACTGGATGTCTTTGAGGCTGCTTCTAAAGAAAAAGATCCCGAAATCAGAAGGTCTCTGCTTACATTTATTGTAGGCGGTGGTGGATTTACGGGCATTGAACTGGTTGGTGAATTTATAGAGTGGTTTGATGAACTTGCAGCAAAATACAATATCTCAAGAAATGAAATAGATCTCAGGGTCGTTGAAGCACTCCCTAACATCCTTCCCAACTTTAAGGTTGACCTCAGGACAAAGGCAGAAAATTACCTTAAGTCTCATGGTGTAAAACTGATGACCAATTCAGCTATAACTGCTGTGGAACCAGACAGTATCGCCTTGAAGAGCGGCGAGAAAATTTTTACCAAGACATTTATCTGGACAGGCGGTGTTGAGGCTGAGGCTACAGCGGCAGGTATAGAAGGCATAGAAAAGGGAAGGCGTGGTAAGATAAAGGTAAACAGTTTTATGCAGACAAATGTTCCTTATGTATACGCTATCGGAGACTGTGCAGAGTATGTTGACGAAAATGGTGTGCCTATGCCAGCTCTTGTTGAATCTGCAATGCAGTCTGGAGAGTGTGCTGCAAGAAACATTGCTTCTGATATTACTGGCAAAGAAAAGAAACCTCTAAAGCTTAATTTACATGGGAATATGGTTTCCATAGGCAGCAAGTATGCTGTATCTGATGCTGGCGGAATTCATACATCCGGGTTAATAGCTACTGTTTTAAAACATGCAGTGGATATGCACTATCTCCTGTTTGCATCTGGTATTGGCATGGTTATACAGTATATGTCTCATCAGTTTATGGAGAAGAAGACAAAGGTTGGTTTTTGGATACATCATGCAAAAGTGCGTACCAGCATGACCTGGCTTGTGCCGCTGAGGATATTCTTGGGAATTCAATGGCTCATTGAAGGTATAAATAAAATAAACAGTGGCTGGCTCACAACTCCTAATCTTATTCAAACTATGATCCCGGGCGCAGCAGGTGCGGTTTCTGGTGCATCACAGGCAGCAGAGGCTGTAACCAGTGCCACACAGGCAGCCCCCGCAGCTGCAGCAGCAGCACCAGGCTGGTATATGTGGTTTATGCAGACCTTCGTATTTCCTAACGCCCTATTCTTTCAATGGTGCATAGCACTTGGCGAGGCATTGATTGGCATACTCTTAATACTCGGACTTTTAACTGTACTAGCAGGTCTCGGTTCAATATTCCTGAATATCAACTTTATGCTTTCAGGTATGGGTAACTGGTGGTACATGATGTCAAGCATCCCGATGCTGGCCGGTGCAGGTAGATCGTTTGGTTTAGATTACTGGTTTGTACCATGGATTGCCAAATCATTTAAACACTGGTACAGGGGAAGGCAAAAGTCATTATAAGAATCAAGTAAGGGATAGATGATTATCTTATCTATCTACCCTCATGATCATTAGCATATGGTGAACCATCAGAAATTTGTGTATACTTTGATATAGGTTTGTAAGAGTTATGTATATAGAGTTTGCATAATATACGCTCTATTTGAATTATGTATATAAAAAGAGACCCTGGAAATCACTTCCGAGGTCTCTTTTTATATTTTTCTATAATATCTATCGCTACCTTTTCTATGGTCACAGAATAGTTCATAGCCATCTTCTGTATGTATCTGTGTGCCTCTTGCTCTGTATAGTGTTCATATTCCATCAAATAAGCTTTAGCCCTGCTCAACTGTTTTTGTAATTCCAGCCTTTTATCCAGTTCCTCCGCCTTATCCTTCAAAGCTTTAAGCTCCCGTTTATATTTTAAAATAGAGTTTAATGTGCCAAGGACAGTAAACGGTGATACAGGTTTTACAAGATACACTATATCATCAGAATGTATGCCTGTTGTCTTATAAGTACTTGCAGTTATCATGGTGATGACAGGAGAAATACCCTCTCCCACCAGCATGTCAGATACTATTACACCGTGTATTCCAGAGAGAACCTCATCAAGGATAGCCGCTTCTGGCCGGATTGATTTCGAAAGCCTCAGGGCTGTTGCACCATCACTGGCAGTGTATACCAAATATCCTGATGACTTTAAAATGTCCTTCAACTGCTCTTTCATGTTATTATCAGAGATTGCCAGAACTATCTTCTCCTGTCCCATTGAAACACCTCAAATTAGATTTTAATACTTCGTGAGGTATCTTTCAAGCTCCCATGGTGTTACGTAAGCACTGTATTCGTCCCATTCGTCCAGCTTTGCCGTTATAAACCTCTCAACAGTATGCGGACTTAAGGCTTTTTTTATAACATCGTCAGAATTAAGCTCTTTTATTGCCTCTTCCAGAGACACTGGCAATCTGTCTATATTGGAACCTAACAATTCTTCTGATGTCATGTGGTATATGTTTCTATTTATTGACTCTGGCGGATCTATTTTATTGATTATACCGTCTAATCCAGCCTCCAGTACCACAGCCAGTGCCAGATATGGGTTACACGATGGATCAGGGTTTCTAAGTTCAAGCCTTGTGGAAGAACCTCTCTTTGCGGGTACTCTGATCAATGGACTTCTGTTTCTCGATGACCACGCTATATACACCGGGGCCTCAAACCCCGATACCAGCCTCTTGTAAGAATTTACTGTAGGATTTGTTATAGCACATATGGCTCTGGCATGTTTCATCAATCCACCTATAAAATAATATGCTTCTTTACTCAATTGCAGTTCCCCGTCAGGGTCATAAAATGCGTTTTTCCCACCTTTTGTAAGGGACATATTGGTATGCATACCAGATCCTGGTATTCCGTATACAGGTTTTGGCATAAATGTAGCATGAAGGCCATTTCTCTGTGCCACTATCCTTACTACCATTTTGAAGGTCATAATATTGTCAGCCGTTACAAGTGCATCATCATACTTGAAGTCTATCTCATGCTGGCCTGGCCCAACCTCATGATGAGAAGCCTCTATCTCAAACCCCATCTGTTTTAATGTCTTTACCATATCCTGCCTTGCCGTTTCACCCAGGTCTACAGGGGCAAGATCAAAATAGCTGGCGTTGTCGTGGGTGACTGTAGTGGCTTCACCTTTCTCATTGGTCAGAAACAGATAAAATTCACATTCAGGTCCCACATTAAATCCATATCCCAATTCCTCTGCATGCTTCAATGCTCTTTTCAGGATATACCTGGGATCTCCTTCAAATGGTGTGCCATCAGGGTTATATATATCACATATGAGCCTGGCCTCGAGGCTCTCTCCAGACCATGGATAGATTGTAAAGCTGGATGGATCCGGCCTTAAATACATATCTGATTCCTCTATCCTCACAAACCCATCAATTGACGAGCCGTCAAACATTTTCTCATCATTTAATGCCTTTTCTAACTCTTCTCTCGTTATAGACACATTCTTCATAACTCCAAAAATGTCGGTAAACTGCAAGTGTATGAACTCCACACCAAGTTCTTCTGCTTTCTTGAGTACATCCTCTTTCGATAACTTTGGCCTTGTCATACACATTACCCCCTAATATAATAAAATAAGGTGCCCTTTGAGTCAGTACCATCCTGACTAGGACACCCTTGCCCAAAACCATGAATATATATTAGCACAGTAAAGGCATGTATGTCAATGAGTTTCTTTGGGCCTTATGGCTCCATTCAATTCGTTTAAAAGTTTCTTTAAATTGCATTTTCACATTTAAGCTGCTGGCTCAATACTCTTATACAGGGTACCACCTTAGCCAAAACATGCTATCCCATTATTGTAAAAAAACATTTTCTAAGTTTACATTTGGATATTTCTTGAGTACGTCAAATATAATCATGTCCTTCGCAATCATAAAATCGCCTATTAAATATACGCCTTCACCTTATTTAAAACAGTCTGTTTAGGAGTAACACCAACAATCTTATCCACCATCTGACCGTTTTTAAATATACCCATAGTTGGGATACTCATTATTCTGTAAGCCGATGCAGTAGCCGGATTTTCATCTACATTAAGTTTTGCAACTATAAAGTCATCATTTTCTTCAGAAATCTCATCAAGCACCGGTGCCATCATCCTGCACGGGCCACACCATGCAGCCCAGAAATCAACAAGCACAACTTTATCTGATTTCAATACCATTTCTTCAAAATCCTTATCACTCACTGTTATAGGACCACCCATAACTGTACCTCCTTTTACTATCCCCTTGTATAGGGGGTCTATATAAATATTACCATATAATCTCTACTCTTGTCAACACATCCCTCACCTGGTAAACTTAATGACTGAATCAATCAGTTTTTTTACATCGTCTATCATTACTTTATCCTTATCGTCCTTAATTATGCATTCTACAGCATGTTCCTGAAGCAGAAAGTAACCAATCTTTTCAATAGAAGATTTCACAGCAGCAATCTGCAAAAGTATATCGTCACAACTCTTCCCTTCGTCTATCATTTTTTCTATACCACCAATATGCCCTTGAACAGTACGCAACCTGTTTATTATGTCTTTTTTCGTCTCTTCTGTAATCATGATTCCCTCCCATATTTCTTAGAGTATATTATTATTTTATCACAAAACAGCCAAAAAGTAATTCTTCTAATTATTTCTTTTCCATTCTGAGTCTTCTTTGAAAAAACATCAAATCCGTCTTTTTTTGCTGGTTAGCCCAGTACAATAGACTAATAGCAACACCTATTCCTGATTCAGGTTTATGTTATCACCCGCATTCCCTTCCAACTCGGCCACCACGGGTAGTTCCATAATATCTCCTCTGAGTTAAATATATTCTTATAGCATCTCTTGTGTTCACTAAAATATGTATTTCGTGCGACATATCTGAGAATACTAAAACTCGGAGGTGATATCATGGCAAATGTTCAGGTAAGATGCAGCGTAAATAACTGCCACTATTGGGCACAGAACAACTACTGCTCGGCCAATCAAATCCTTGTAACATCAGATAGTGTAAGCAACAGGTATGGGGATAACTTTGATGCCCCATCTTTACAAAATACCCTTTCTACCCCTGTCCAGATGGGGATGGAAACATGCTGTAAGACATTTGTACCAAAAAATTCTGGTACCCACAATATGGACAATGTTAAACGGCAGTAAAAGGCTGTATTTCAGCCTTTTACTTATTTTAGACTTTTTTCTATTTGTTATTTTAAGGTGGTATAATTGGATAAAGAAAAATAATAGAGATACACAGGGGGGCTTAAAAATGAAAGGCAACATAAGCTTTGTAAAGGGTGATATAACCCTGCAGGATACAGATGCAATTGTAAATGCGGCTAACTCTAGTCTACTTGGAGGCGGCGGTGTGGATGGGGCCATTCACAAAGCGGCAGGACCAGCACTGGACGAAGAGTGCAGAAGGATTGGATACTGCCCAACTGGCCAGGCCGTAATAACCACCGGAGGCAATCTCAAAGCAAAATACGTTATCCATACTGTTGGTCCAATCTGGCATGGAGGCACACGCAACGAGCCCGAACTATTGGCTTCGTGTTATAGAAACAGCCTCAAACTAGCAGAGGAAAAAGACATAAAGACAATAGCATTCCCATCAATAAGCACCGGGGCGTACGGTTACCCTATAGAACAGGCTGCTCATATTGCAGTAAAAACTGTATCAGATTACCTCAAAACAAGCAACACCATAAAGGAAGTAAGATTTGTACTTTTTTCTAAAAGAGACTATGATGTGTATGTAGAAGCATACAAGGAATTACAATAATATTAGGAGTGGGCATCTTTAGATGCCTTCTCCTTTAATATGTCTGAATAGAGGATATTCCATTTACGCAGCCTGTATTTCACTTTGTCAAATCTCACGTCAAAAAGTCTTGCAATGTCTGCAGCAGAAACCTCAGAGTAAAGCTCTTTTAGTTCCTCTCTTGTCAGGTTATCTATCTTTAGTTCGTCACCATTTATTTTGCGTAATAATAGCTCATGATAAATACTTTCCCTATGTGTATTGACATTATCTTCATTTTCCATAAAAATCACCCATTACTTATTCTGCCACCTCTAAGGCAATTTCAATCATGTCGTTAAAAGTTTTTTCTCTTTCCTCCGATGATGTCGCATGCCCAGTTACCAGGCTGTCACTCACTGTAAGTATGGTGAGGGCATCAACTCCATATTTAGCAGCCAAGGTGTAAAGCCCAGCCGTCTCCATCTCCACAGCCAGAACTCCAAACTTGGCCCACAATCTCCATGCATCAGGATCATCTCCGTAAAAAGTATCAGATGAAAGCACATTTCCAACTTTAACATTCAAGCCCTTTTCGCAGGCTATATCATAGGCCTTCTTAAGCAGCCTGAAACTGGCTGTAGGGGCATAATCCATTCCATTAAATCTCAATTTATTTATAGCCGAGTCCGTAGAAGAACTCATAGCCAGGACTATATCCCTGATGTTTAATCCCTCTTGCATTGAACCGCATGTTCCTACCCTGATGAGATTTTTTACTCCATATTGAGTTATAAGTTCATTCACATAAATAGATATGGATGGTATTCCCATACCGGTACCCTGGACTGATACCCTTTTACCTTTATATATCCCTGTAAAACCATACATACCTCTTACCTCATTGTAGCAGATAGCATTTTCCAAAAAATTTTCCGCTATATACCTCGCTCTCATCGGGTCACCAGGCAGCAGCACCGTCTTAGCTATATCATTTTCTCTTGCACCAATATGAATACTCATATACTTACCCCCAATTCTATTGTATTTATCACAAACATATTATATCATTCCCACCTCTGAATGGAAATTGAGAGTTTTCTGCATGTATCTTATAGTTTCACCACATTATTCTCCATAGTAACAAATATTTTTTATCCATTATCCCTGTAAAATTAATACGTCTCGTTCAACCAATATCATACATATATCTCTGTTTATATCCAAGTGGCTCACACTCCTGATTCTTTCTCTTATAAACGGTAAAAAGCTGCAAAGCAGCTTTTTACCGTAATGTTACAAAGTTCTGGGTATAATAGGCGTTCATCTGACCACCAAAATACACCCCTACTCCTAACTGCTCAAAACCTTTATTCAAAACATTTTTTCTGTGGCCTTCGGAGTTCATCCAACCTTCATGGGCAAATATTGCATCCCTGTATCCAGCAGCAATATTTTCCCCGGCAGCAACAAAATCCTTTAATCCAGCATCTTTCATCCTGTCAAATGGGGATTTACCCTGTATGTCAATATGGTCAAAATAATTATTTAAAGCCATATCCTTCGAATGATAAAGCGCAACCTCATGAGCTTTTTCATTCCACGTTAAAGGTTTAAGACCATCCCTTACCCTCACGCTGTTTACAAGGTCCAGCATCTCCATTTCAAAGGCTCTGGCTATTTCATCATCTTCAGTTCCAAAAAATCCAATATTTTCTTCATAGGACTTCTCTATGAGCTGTATGGATGTGACGATACTGTTATTGAGATTATCAAAGAAAATAGTGGCATAACAATCACCCGCATCCAATGTGATGTACTGGTCATTTTTCAGCATGTAGTAGGTATTCCCTTTTAAAATCCTATCAAGACCTGTGCCATGCATTGCCTCCACACTCTTACGTCCCTCACCATATGATATATCATTCCACCTCAAACCCGTGGAATTAGTATATATGGCCACCACTCTTCCTCTGTCAATACCTATCTGTATATAATTACTGTAATCTTTATTATATATCCACCATTTAAAGCCATATTCACTTTTGTCCTTTCTCTGTGGTTCTCCCAGGTTCATTACCACCTTATCCTGGGTATCTCCTATGCTAACATCAAAGGGCAAAACAGTAGTGGAATCCGACTTTGCCATAAATACATCTGAATTGCTGACAGAATACATACTGTTTGCCTGAATCGTCGTATCTACAAGAATTGAAACAGCATTACTCTCAGGGCTCCATATGACTCTTGCCCCCAGCCCCTCGCTAACAGCTCGTACCGGCACCATAGTATAACCATCTACAATCCGCGGTGGCACGTCTAATACTGTCTCCTTACCATTCACGACAACTTCAGGATTATCTATCTGCATCCAGATCCCATCAGAGCTTATCGTCTTACTTTTTCCATCCCATATCACCTCATGCCCCAAAGCCTCAAAAACAGACCTCATGGGCACAAGCACCCTGTCTTTATACATCACTGGACTTGCTGGCATATCTAACAGTCTTCCATTAACAGTAACAGAAATATTTTCTTTTGCTGATGTCGTAGAAAAAAATGGAAACATTATAAAAAACAAAAGCAAAAAAGAAATAAAAACCATCTGTCTGCGCAATAGCATCCACCCCTTTTAACAACCAAAATAAAAACAGTATGCAGTTTAATTATATCTTATATATTATCTATGTAACAATGGGAAAAATATCATAGCTATGTCAAGCACAGACCTACCTGTAAAAAACCTCTTGCCTTTTCTAAAGAAAAATGATATCATATTGAAATAACAAAATAAGTAGCTGTGGAATGAAACAAGGGCGTTTCATGAAATGATGAAACTGTCCTTGTTTTTATTTGTATTTATTCATTCATAAATTAAGTTTAAAAGGAGAGATTATGTTATGTCTCAAAATTCATTAAGTGAAATCTTTGGATCCAATGTATTTAATGATTCTGTAATGAGGGAACGGCTCCCAAAAGCAACGTATAAGGCTTTAAGGAAAACCATCGATGAAGGCCTCCCGCTCGACCCCCAGGTGGCAGAAGTGGTGGCCAACGCTATGAAAGACTGGGCCATAGAAAAAGGTGCTACACATTTTACCCACTGGTTTCAACCTCTTACAGGCATTACTGCAGAAAAGCATGACTCTTTTATCTCCCCAACTCCTGAGGGACGCGTCATTATGGAATTTTCTGGTAAAGAGCTTATCAAGGGTGAACCTGATGCTTCTTCCTTTCCATCAGGAGGACTCAGGGCTACATTTGAAGCAAGAGGTTATACAGCATGGGACTGCACATCACCTGCCTTTGTAAAAGATGATACGCTGTATATTCCTACAGCTTTTTGTTCTTATACTGGCGAAGTTCTAGACTTAAAAACTCCTTTATTAAGATCCATGGAAGCTTTATCGAAACAGGCACTAAGAATACTGCGTTTGTTTGGCAATGGCACAGCTAAAAAAGTGATCACCACAGTAGGGCCTGAGCAGGAATATTTCCTTATAGACAAGAAAATGTACGACAAAAGAAAGGATCTTATATTAACAGGTAGAACTCTTTTCGGTGCAAAATCACCTAAGGGTCAAGAAATGGAAGATCACTATCTTGCCTCAATCAAAGAAAGAATATCTGCTTATATGAAAGAACTTGATGAAGAATTGTGGAAAGTGGGTGTTTCTGCCAAAACAAAGCACAACGAAGTAGCACCATCTCAGCACGAACTGGCGCCTGTATTCACCACCACAAATATAGCCACAGATCATAATCAATTGACAATGGAACTAATGAAAAAAGTTGCCTTAAGACACGGTCTTGTATGCCTCCTTCATGAAAAGCCTTTTGCTGGAGTCAACGGTTCAGGCAAACATATAAACTGGTCTATGAGCACAGATGACGGTCAAAACCTGTTGGATCCAGGCCATACACCTCATGAAAATGCACAATTCTTAGTATTTCTGTGTGCAGTAATAAAGGCTATAGACGAGTACGCTGATCTGTTGAGGGTTGCAGCGGCAACACCTGGAAATGATCATAGACTGGGTGCAAACGAAGCTCCTCCGGCTATTATATCAATATTCTTAGGTGAACAGTTGACAGACATTTTACAACAGATTGAAAACGGTGGAGCCACTACATCCAAACAGGGTGGAGTATTAAAGGTAGGTGTTTCTACTTTACCGGAATTGCCCAAAGATTCCACTGATAGAAATAGGACCTCACCTTTTGCGTTTACAGGCAATAAATTTGAGTTCAGGATGATAGGATCTTCATCGACTATAGCCACTGCCAATTATATACTAAACACCATAGTAGCAGAAGAGTTATCACAAATTGCTGATAGGTTAGAAAAAGCTTCTAATTTCAATGAAGAGGTTCAGAAAATTTTAGAGGAAATTGTAAAAAATCACAAAAGGGTAATTTTTAATGGAAATGGATATTCAGAAGAATGGGTCAAAGAGGCAGAAAGAAGGGGGCTCCCCAACATTCGTTCTACTGTGGAGGCAATACCAGCTTTGATTGCAGAAAAAAATGTAAAACTTATGGAAAAACATGGGGTATTGAGTAGGGTTGAAATGGAATCACGATATGAAGTAATGTTGGAGAACTATTCAAAAACTATAAACATTGAAGCTTTGACAATGTTGGATATCGCAAAGCGCCAGCTATTGCCCGCAGTCATAAAATTTCTTACAAAACTGGCTGATTCCATCAACTCCATTAAAGCCACCGGTGTAAACGCAGATGTTACTGCCCAAAGCGACCTGCTTGTAGAGGTCTCATCTTTAGCAGCCATGTTTAAAAAGAACATCGATGGGTTAGAAAAAGTCGTTAACGATGCTTCTGAACTAGAGGGCGATTCATATAAATTGGCTTCATATTACAGAGATGTAGTTTTTGTAAAAATGGGTGAAGTAAGAGACATAGCCGATAAACTGGAGACCCTTGTAGATAAAGAATTATGGCCACTACCTTCTTACTCTGATATGCTATTCAACGTATAAAAAAAGGAAAGGAGAATTGATTTGTCCTCAATTCTCCTTTCCTTTTTTATACATTGTCAATTACAGTATTACTTTTCTCCATAAATGCGAACAACGCTGAAAGAACCAAAACAATACCTAATTATTGACAATTTATGCCTCTTTCCTGATAGTGACTTTTCTTATATCAGCATATTCACTCATAGAATAATAACTTGTATTCACACCCCTTTGCATTTTATTAAGGACATAGCAAAACGCCCTTGCCGTATCCATGGATGTGATGCATGGCACACCATACTGTAAGGCTGCTCTTCTGAGTTTGTACCCTGCTGTACTGGCATCTTTCCCATTTGTAGGTGCATTAATGACCAGGTCTATAACATTGTCTCTTATCATATCTATAACTCTTTTAAGCCCATCTTCCCTTTTTACATCAATACATTGAGCTTTTATTCCACTCTTTTGCAAACTCTTATATGTATCTTTTGACGCTATCACACTGTATCCCATAGAAACAAGCCCCGGTATAAAGTCCAAGGCCTCTTTCTTAAAATCATCACTCAGAGAAATAAATACCCTTTTATTAACTGGAAAACTTGTCATGGCTCCTTTAAAAGCTTTGTAAAGAGCAGCTGCAAAATTAATATCTATGCCCAATACCTCCCCTGTAGACTTCATCTCAGGACCCATAATCAAATCAGATCCTGCCAACTTCTGGTGAGAAAAAACAGGTGCTTTTACAACCCAGTAATCTGGTTCAGGCCACAATCCGTCAGTATAACCCAGTTCCCTAAGAGTCTTTCCTAAAGACACGTTAACAGCTATATTCACCATGGGAATGCCCGTAACCTTACTGAGTATAGGAACGGTACGGGATGCCCTGGGATTAACCTCTATTACAAAAACCTTGCCCCCTTTTAATACGTACTGAATATTGACTAAACCCTTTACGTGTAGAGCTCTGGATATCTTCTTTGTATAATCGACTATAATATTTTTTTCCTCAACACTTAAAGTGGTTGAAGGATACATAGTAAAGCTGTCTCCTGAATGTATGCCGGCTCTATCAATATGCTCCATAATCCCCGCTATTAGCGTATACTCACCATCGCATACTGCGTCCACTTCCACTTCTTTGCCTTCGATGTACTTGTCTATGAGAACTGGCAAACCAGGAGATACACTTATTGCGTTTTCCACATAACTCATTAACTCCTCTTTGTGCCGCACAATATCCATAGACTGCCCACCGATAACGTAAGAAGGCCTTACTATCAGAGGGTAACCCAATCTTTCAGCAATGTCCAGTGCTTCCTTTACGGTTGTGGCATAGCCTCCCGCCGATTGAGGAATATCAATGTTTTTAAGAAATTCTGCAAATTTCCCTCTATCCTCTGCAATATCAATGTACTTCTGTTGGGTACCCAGTATGGATACGCCGTTTCTTATAAGGCCTTTGGCAAGATTAATGGCTGTTTGACCTCCAAACTGCACCAAAACACCTACAGGTCTCTCTTTATCCACTATATTCATGACATCTTCCAAAGTTAAAGGCTCAAAATACAATGCATCCGCCGTATCAAAATCGGTGCTAACTGTTTCAGGGTCATTATTAACGATAACAGCCCTTATCCCCGCCTTTTTTAAAGCCCAAACAGCGTGAACCGAGCAGTAGTCAAACTCTATGCCCTGCCCTATCCTGATGGGGCCTGAACCAAGCACAAGCACGCAAGGCCTGTTCTCTTTTAATACATCGTCTTCCTGCTCATAAGTGGAATAATAATAAGGAGTAACGGACTCAAATTCCGCAGCGCAGGTATCTACTGTTTTATAAACAGGAACTATACCGTATTCTATGCGCTTTGCCCTGACGTCTTCTTCCCTTATTCCTGCCAGTTCTGCAATCATTACATCGGAAAATCCTAACTGCTTACCGGTTTTAAGGACGTCCCTCTGATGCCATTTCTCTCTTAGAACTTCCTCATAATTTACGATATTCTGTATTTTATCCAGAAACCATATATCTATCTTTGTAATATCGTGCACCTGCTGAATAGTCCACCCTCGTCTTAAGGCTTCAGCTATATAAAACAACCTCATATCATTAGGTTTACGTAATCTGTAAGCTATCTCCTCATCAGACCACGTCGAACTCTCTTCTATCTTAAGACCATACGCTTTTATTTCCAGTGATCGTATGGCTTTTTGAAGTGAAGCCTCAAAAGTCCTGTCTATAGCCATTACCTCCCCTGTTGCCTTCATCTGCGTACCTATTGTCCTGTCAGCATCATAAAACTTATCGAAAGGCCAGCGCGGTATTTTTGTCACCACGTAATCCAGTGCTGGTTCAAAGCACGCAGTAGTTTTTTTTGTCACAGGATTGGTAATTTCATCCAGAGTTAATCCTACAGCTATTTTGGCAGCAATTCTGGCAATAGGATATCCTGTAACCTTTGAAGCCAAAGCACTGGAACGACTGACCCTCGGGTTGACCTCAATAACGCGGTATTCAAAACTGTGGGGATTTAAGGCAAACTGTATATTGCAACCACCTTCTATTTTAAGAGCCCTTATTATCTTCAAGCTGGAAGACCTGAGCATCTGATACTCTACATCTGACAATGTCTGAGAGGGTGCTACCACGATGCTGTCGCCGGTGTGTACACCAACGGGGTCTAGATTTTCCATGTTGCATATGGTAATACAGTTATCGTTGCTATCCCTCATAACTTCATATTCTATCTCTTTCCAACCGTAAAGGCTTTTTTCTATCAGCACTTCATGCACCATGCTCAACTTTAAACCAACTGAAACAATTTCTACGAGCTTCTTTTCTTCTTGGGCAATTCCCCCACCTGTACCCCCCAACGTATAAGCAGGCCTGACTATAAGAGGATAGCCTACTTGCTGTGCAAATTCAAGTGCTTCTTCAACACTGCGTACAATCTTGCCTGGAGCAATGGGCTCATTTAATTCACTCATAAGCTCATTAAAAAGCTCTCGATCTTCTGCCTTTTTGATTGAATCCACAGATGTACCCAGCAATTTCACATCGAATTCATCCAGAATGCCAGACTCTTTCAATTCTACCGCGAGATTTAGCCCCGTCTGACCTCCCAGTGTAGGCAGTATTCCATCAGGTTTTTCTTTTTCAATAATCCTGCCCAGCGTATCCTTATCAAGTGGTTCAATGTATACTTTATCTGCCATATTCTCGTCGGTCATGATTGTAGCAGGGTTGTTGTTCACCAGTACCACACTTATACCCTCTTCTCTCAGAGCCTTACAGGCCTGGGTACCTGAATAATCAAACTCTGCTGCCTGACCTATTACAATAGGTCCCGAACCTATAACCAATACCTTGCTTATTCCATCTTTAACTGGCAAAATAACATCCCCCTATGCAATATACCTCATAAATTCTTCAAAAAGATACATAGAATCACCGGGCCCCGGCGATGCCTCCGGGTGATACTGCACAGAAAATATAGGCAGGTACTTGTGCCTTATCCCTTCCACTGTGTTATCATTTAAATTTATGTGGGTAACCTCCACATCGTCTCCAAGGCTTTTTTCATCCACAGCATACCCATGATTCTGTGATGTTATATAAATCTTACCAGACCGCAAATCCTTTACAGGATGGTTTGACCCCCTGTGACCATATTTAAGCTTATACGTATCGGCACCTAAAGCCAGAGATATAACCTGATGTCCCAAACAAATACCAAGTATTGGAATCTGCCTTTTTAGCTCAGCCACCAAACTTATTGCCTCAACAGCATCTTTAGGATCTCCAGGACCGTTGCTCAAAAACAGAGCATCGGGTTTTGACTCCATAACCTGTGACGCTGTAGCATTATAAGGGAAAACACTTATTTGAAAGTCGAAATGTGAAAAACATTTTAATATATTGCGTTTGATGCCAAGGTCAATCACCGCCACGCGTTTACCTTTGCCCTCTATGGTGTACGGTTTTTTCACGCTTACCTCTTTCAGCAATTCCACTTCCCCTTCAAGGAATAAATCTTTAATTCTTTGTTCATTTATATCCTTTATATCAGTTGTTATAAAGCCCTTCATGGTACCAGAAGATCGGATTTTTTTAACCAGTGAGCGGGTGTCAATCCCCGAAATACCTGAAACGCAATGGGCTTTGAGATAATCTCCTAAAGTCATGCAAGAGCGAAAATTTACAGGCTTATCCTCAACTTTTTTTACAACAAAGCCCCTTACTCTGGGCCCATCCGACTGGGAATCATCATCGTTTATGCCGTAATTTCCTATAAGAGGGTAGGTCATCACCACAATCTGACCTGCATAAGAGGGGTCCGTCAGTATCTCCTGATAGCCCGTCATTCCAGTATTAAATACAACTTCTCCCCTCGTAAAATCACTGGCTCCAAAGGCTTCTCCTTTGTACACTGTGCCGTCCTCCAACACCAGAAAAGCTTTCATATTCAAACCCCCATTTCTTTTAGTACATCATCTAACACATCTATAGCTTTATCTATTTCCGTTCTTGTGATAATAAGAGGTGGCACCATCCTGACCACCCTGTGTCCTGCCGACAGCAGCAAAAGGCCTTTTTGCATCGCTTTATTTACAATACCTGTTACCTCCTGCATGTTAAATTCCACACCTATCATTAAACCTTTGCCCCTTATCTCACTTATAACAGGATGTATCTGTTTAAGTTGCAAAAGACCGGCTTTTAAATAATCCCCCATTTCTCTGGCATTATCAATCACCCCTCCCAAAAGTTCTTTCATAACCGCAACTCCTGCTGCACAAGCAACTGGATTGCCGCCAAATGTGGAGGCGTGATCTCCTGGCTTAAAAGCTGAGGCAACTTTATCAGTAGCAATCATGGCACCCAGTGGCAAGCCACCTGCAATTGCTTTGGCCAGTGTCATAATATCAGGCTGTACTCCATAATGCTGATAGGCAAACAGTTTACCACTCCTGCCCATTCCACATTGAACCTCATCAAATATAAGCAGTAACCCCTTTTCGTCGCATAGTTTTCTTACCTGGTACAAATAATTTTCCTGTACTTCGTATACGCCCCCCTCCCCCTGTATTGGCTCAAGCATCACAGCACACGTATTTTCATCAATAGCAGCTTCTAAAGCCCGTATATCATTAAATGGTACATATTTAAACCCCTCCACTAAAGGTGCAAACCCATTATGGTACTTGGTCTGCCCTGTAGCTGTCAATGACCCCAGTGTCCTCCCGTGAAAAGACTGATGCATAGTTATGATTCCATATCTATTCTCGCCATAGTTTTCTTTGGAATATTTTCTAACAAGTTTTATTGAAGCTTCGTTGGCCTCAGTCCCACTGTTGCAAAAAAAGACTTTATCTCCAAAAGAATTCTCCACTAAAAGCCTGGCGAGTTCTGCTTGTGGTGCATTCCAGTAAAGATTAGAACAATGTATCATATTTTCAACCTGTTCTTTTATAGCTGCTACCACGGAAGGATGGCAATGGCCCAAATTGTTTACCGCTATACCTGCCACAAAGTCAAGATATTCTCTACCTTGATCATCGTATACTACTGCCCCTTTACCTCTCACCAGTACAAGTGGAAACCTAGAATAAGTATTCATTATATAATCTTTGCCAATCTGAATATAATCCATTTTTTGTCCTCCTTAACGTACGATCACTGTTCCTATTCCACTATCTGTAAATATCTCCAGAAGCATAGAATGAGGTATACGGCCGTCGGTTATATGAGTCTTTTTCACGCCCTTTTTAATGGCATTTATGCAGCACAGTACCTTTGGAATCATTCCACCATCTATAACTCCTTCATTTACGTAATCCAGTGCAGTTTTTATATCCAGAGAAGATATCAAAGAATCCTTATTCCCGTAGTCTTTGTATATTCCTTCTACGTCGGTCAGCATTATAAGCTTTTCGGCCCCAAGGCTTCCAGCTATCTCACCCGCTACCGTATCAGCGTTTATGTTATAAGTCTCACCGTCTTCCCCTATGGCCACAGGCGATATAACCGGTATATAATCCTCTTTTATAAACAACTGGATTACTTCTGTGTTAACACTCTTAACATAACCCACCAATCCCAAATCACCATTAGATAGATCCTTATCCGCCGTCACCAGGCCACCATCTTTGCCACTTAGTCCAATGGCCTTCCCTCCACATCGGTTTATATAAGAGACTATTTCTTTGTTCACCTTACCTGTCAATACCATTTCCACTACTTCCATAGTCTCTTTATCTGTCATTCTAAAACCATTTACGAATTTCGGTTTTTTACCCAATTTCCCCAGCAAATCGTTGATTTCAGGACCACCACCGTGTACCACCACAGGATTTATACCTACCAACTTTAGAAACACCAGATCCTCCATAACCATATGCTTTAAACGTTCATCCGTCATCGCATTACCGCCATACTTTACAACAAAGATTTTCCCTCTGAAATTTTCAATGTAAGGTAGAGCTTCTATCAGTATATTGGCTTTTTCTATAGTTTCCATATGTTTATCTCCTTTACAATTGCTATTATGTTCTATAGCTACCGTTTATTTTTACATAATCATATGACAGGTCACATCCCCACGCTGTAGCATGACCGCATCCTTGTTTTAAATCAACAATCACCTTTATATCTTTTTCTTTTAGTAATTCTTTCGCTTTGTCCTCAGAAAAATCAATCCCCATACCATTCTGAGCTAGCATCAGCTCTCCTCCCTTACCGCTAATGTATATATCTACCAGATTCGGATCAAAATCTACTCCAGAATAACCTACAGCACATATAATCCTTCCCCAATTGGCATCTTCGCCAAATATCGCCGTTTTCACCAGATTTGACCGGGTTATAGATCTGGCAGCCATAACAGCACTAAGGTCGTCAGGGGCATTTTTAACCTCTACTTCCATAAACTTAGTAGCACCCTCACCATCTTTTACCATCATTTTAGCCAGTTCCACACACACTATTTCTAACCCTCTATAGAACTCATCAAAATCCTCTGTTTCCTGCTCAATTAACCTGTTGCCGGCCAAACCGTTAGCAAATATAACGGCCATATCATTGGTACTGGTATCTCCGTCTACACTTATCATATTGAAAGACCTGGCAGTGGCAAGCCTAAGAGCTTTTTCCAATGCATCCTCTTTGATTCTGGCATCAGTAGAAATAAAGCACAGCATAGTTGCCATATTGGGGTGTATCATTCCCGAGCCCTTTGCCATTGCACCTATTGTAATCTTTTTCCCACCAATGTTCATTGATACAGTCACTTCTTTTTTAAATGTATCAGTAGTCATAATTGCGCAGGCGGCATCACTCCCGCCTTCCTTGCTTACAGTACTGCAACACTTAACTATTCCATCTCTCACCTTATCCATAGGCATTTTGACCCCTATAACTCCTGTAGATGCTACCACCACATCTTCCACGCCGCATTTCAGTTGCTTGGCGGTCAATTCAGCCATCTCTTTTGCGTCTTTCAAACCATCCTCACCGGTACATGCATTGGCATTTCCACTGTTGACCACAATCGCCTGTGCTTTTCTGTTCTTCAAGTTTTCCATTGTTACTTTCAACGGCGCTGCTTTTACCTTGTTTGTGGTAAAAACCCCTGCAGCGGCAGCCGGCACACGGGAATATACTACAGCAATATCTTTTTTACACTTTTTTATTCCACAATGAACTCCTGACGCCAAAAAACCCTCTGGAGCTGTAATACCACCCTTATTGAATATAATATCCATATACGCTCTCCTCTCATCACCATTTCCCTTAAGTTTAAGTTATGGATAAATTGCCGGTAAGTTTAATCCAGTGTCTTCCGGCAGCCCAAAAAGGTTATTCATATTTTGAACAGCTTGCCCCGAAGCTCCTTTAACAAGATTATCTATAGCAGATACTATAATTAACTTACCCGTATGCTCATCATAAGCTAAACCAATGTGGCAATTATTTGACCCATAAGTGTCTTTTGTTCGCGGGAATTGGCCATCGTCCAGTATTTTAACGAAAGATTCGTTACTATAGAATTCTTCGAAAGCTTCCCTTACTATATATAAGGTAATACCATCTCTTAATTCACAGTATATAGTGCTTAGAATTCCTCTTGTCATGGGCACCAGATGAGGTGTAAAAGTCACTTTTATGTTAGATTCAGAAAGATAACTTAGCTCCTGCTCAATCTCCGGCGTGTGCCTGTGACAAGCTACACCATAGGCTTTTACACTCTCATTGCACTCTGCATATAGATTAGCAAAGGATGGTTTATGACCTGCACCAGATACACCCGATTTAGAATCGATGATTATACCTTCTGTTTTTATGAGGCCATACCTTAACCCAGGAGCCAGCCCTAAAATTACACTAGTAGGATAACATCCAGGATTGGCCACCACATTAACGTCTTTCATCTCCATCCTGTGAATCTCCGGAAGACCGTATATTCTTTTTACTTTCTGATCTATAAGTGGAACAGGCCCATACCATTTTTCATATACAGAAAAGTCGTTAAAGCGAAAATCGGCACTTAAATCTATGAGCTTTTTATTCTTAGCCACAACCTCGTTAGCCAAACCATAGGCATGACCATTGGGCAATGCAGAAAAAATCACATCGGATTTTCTTATAATCTCTGCTTCGCACAGTTCATCGAATCTTAAATTAATATATCCTTTCAAACTGGGGTATAAGTCACTATATTCTCTACCCTCATGATTATTAGATGTGATACCTACTATATCTACCTCAGGATGTAAAGACAATATCCTTATTAGTTCCACTCCTGTATATCCTGAAGCGCCAACAATACCTACTTTTATCATATAGAACCCCGCTTTCCTATTTATTCTTTACAAGTTGTACTGTAATCCCTATCTTGATACAATAACCTCAAATTTAATACCTATGTATTCAAGAAACAGTAATGTTAGGCAAAACCTCCGTTTCGCATAAATAATATTTTTTTTGCATAATAATTCATCATTTATTATATTATAATCGGTGCCAGGCAAAAATGCAATATTTTCTTGCATAAAAATAACAGTGTAAAACATATCACTTTTTAAATTACGTTATCTTTCAAAACTCCTTCACAGAACCTGCCAAGTATCACTTGTCCTGTGATTGATGATTGATATAACTTTCAATGTTTATTTGCATTTTGTTATATGAAGGTTGTAAAAAAGGAAAAATTTAGATTTGATCACGAATGGTAATTTTATATACTTTCAGCCCTATCAATATACTGACAAGACTGAAAGTAAGGTTTTTATGAAAGCAGATAGAACAGATTTGAACTCCTGACAATTCAAATATATATAATAGTGCCGCTCAGATAATTTAATGTTTATAACCAAAATTAGAGTCGAGATTAAGAACGCTGGCAGCATATATTGATTCAGCTGTTAAAAAACATAAAATTACGGTATGATCTGGCTGACAAATTTTCCGGAAATCACACCATAAATGGAATAATTCATTTATTACATCATTCCCCTAAAGTTTTTATTTTGTGGTCATAGATGTATTTTATAAAAATACTGCAAAATATTAAAGCCGAAACTTCCGCTATAGGAAAAGCCCACCAGACTGCATTTAACGAACCAGTCCTGGATAGTAAATACGCCGCTGGCAAAAGTACAATAAGCTGCCTTATTATTGATACAATCAGGCTCATCATTCCATTCCCCAGTGCCTGAAATACAGACATAATAACTATACAATACCCAGCAAATAAAAAACTGAAACTAATTGTACGCAGTGCTGGCACTCCAATTGTCAGCATATCGTCGGAGGCATTAAACAGTAGAAGCAGTTTATCCGGGAAAAGCTGAAAAACAGTCAGGCCAATTAACATAATGCAAACTGCATAGAGCACACTCAACTTGATAGTCTCTGTAATGCGCTCTTTCTTTTTGGCACCAAAATTATAAGAGATGATAGGTACCATACCATTATTAAGCCCAAAAACCGGCATAAACACGAAGCTCTGCAGCTTGAAATACACGCCAAATACTGCAGTAGCCGTGGCCGTAAACCCCATAAGGATTTTGTTTATACTATAGTTCATAAGAGAACCAATTGTCATCATAATTATTGACGGAATACCAACATAATAGATCTCCTTTATAACCTCACCATCTGGTCTAAAATCCCTGAACGAGAGAATGATCTCATGATTTTTTGAGATATTGAAATAAATAGCCAGCATCATAGCAGTGGTCTGTCCAATTACTGTGGCTACAGCTGCACCAGTCACCCCCATCTTTGGAAACCCAAAATATCCAAAAATAAGAATTGGATCCAGAATGATATTGACTATAGCACCGGATGACTGTGTAACCATAGTATAAATAGTTTTCCCAGTAGATTGCAGGAGTCGTTCAAATGTTAGCTGTCCGATAAGGGCAAAAGAAAATCCAGTACAGATGCCAAGATATTCTCGCCCGTACTTAATGATTTCACTAATACCAGTTTGCGATTTAAAAAAAGGCTGTACACCAAAAAAGCCAAACACTATAAACACAATACAGCTTAGCAAACCCAAAAAAATGCCATTGTTAGCGGCCTTACTGGCCTTTTCAGTGTTTCGCTCACCAAGACTTTTTGACAATAGAGCGTTGATACCTACTCCTGTACCATTTACTATTGCAATCATAAAGCTCTGTACTGGAAATGCCAGTGAAACAGCTGTTAGAGCATTTTCATTGATTTGTGCCACAAAAATACTGTCAACAATGTTATAAAGAGCCTGAACCAGCATAGAGATAATCATCGGCACCGACATTGTTATCAGCAATTTGTTGACGGGCATAATACCCATTTTATTTTCATCCTGTCTTTCCAATACATTTTCCATTAGGCAGCACCTCCCAATAATGTAATTGCCACTTTTAAAATTATATACCCGGCTCAAATACAAATTTTTATGAAATACATAATACGCCCAAATGTCCAAAAGTACGCAAGGGTGTTTTTGCGCTATTTTTGAATCGCTTTGGGCTGAATAAGAAATACTCATATCACAACAATAAAATTTCAAATTGACATGTTTCATTTGATAGTAATAATAATAAAAGCCCCAGGAACAATCCAGGGTTTTCTTGTGTTCATGCAATATCTAACATTTATTTCGTATTTACACTACTTCACACTACAGTGTGCCATGTGCCAAAATGTTATGCTCTATACTAAGGATATATATCTGCATAGACGCGAGATTCATCCTTTTTAACATAGCTATCCGTCACATCTTTTTATAGCGTTATGAATGAATTTTTAAGAATGCCTAATTTCAGCTTTTTGCTCATAAGAATAACCACTCTTCTAAATAGAGCACTATATGATAGAATAATACATAGCTATCTAATTGTCAATAGGATAAAGGCTGCTCGATCGCGTCAAGTATTTTTAGGTTATTAAAGACCTCACCATAATGAATTATCATAGGAAAACGTTATGTATGTTTAATCCAACATTAACAAAATTTATC